>JALULO010000241.1 GCA_027056215.1 Campylobacterales bacterium
GTGAACTTTTCGCGATACGGCTCATATCTCTAAATCCACCCGCTGCCAATGCTAAAATACTTTTAGGATCTTCTTGATGCATAACACTATTTGCAAGTGCAAAACTAATCGCGTGTGGCATATGCGAAATATAGGCTGCATGACGATCATGTTCTTTTGCATGCATATACACTATCTGCATACCAAGTGCTGTAAAAATTTCAATTGCTCTGTCAGTATGTAAAAGTGCATTTTCTTCTAAATCACATAAAACAACAACTTTATCTTCATATAGATCAGGAATTGCCGCACTAGGACCAAACTTCTCTTTTCCTGCCATAGGGTGTGCTGCTACAAAATTTCGACGAATACGTAAAGGACAATGTTCTATTATCCTTGCTTTTGTACTACCAAGATCAATCACTGTAGTTTCCGAAGAGATATCTTCCAGCATTTTCAAAACTTTGATAATACCTTCTACTGGGATAGCAAGTATAATCACATCACACGTTTTGATAGCGTCAAAGTCACCTATTTCATCTACTAGTTCTAATTGTAATGCTTTCTGTCGATGTTGTTCATTGTGATCAAAACCGATTATATGAACTCCCAAATCACTATTTTTAAGAGAAAGACCAAAAGAGCCACCCATCAACCCAAGACCTATTATACCAATCTTCATATCTATATCTTTTTTGAGATGATTTTATCCAAGAGATAGTTAAAAACTGTAAAATAGTATTTCATTAGTAAAATATCTGTATAATCTTCGAAACTCAAAAACAAGGTAATTTACATATGAATTCATCTAAGTTTATATATACCAGTAGAAATATATTATTAGCCTCTTTTTTGGTCGCACAAATAGCCAATGCCCAACAAATTAAAGAGATTCGTTTTGACGGTCTTGTACATATCTCTCCTGAAATAGCAAAAGAGATAATCAATATAGAACCTGGAACTTCCATCAAACCTGCCAAAATTAGTGATAGTATCAAAGCACTTTACAAACAACAATATTTTAAAGATATATGGGTTGAAAATAAAAATGGTGTATTGATTTATCATGTCACAGAGAAACCTCTTATCGCAAAAATAGATCTTAAAGGTTACGGATCAGCTGATAAAAATGAAGAGGCACTCAAAGAATCTGGAATCCATAAAGGCGATGTCTACGACAATGCAAAAATCAAAAAGATAAAACACAATATCACCAAAAAACTTGAATCTGAAGGCTATTATGACTCTACAATAGATATTAAAAATAAAGAGCTCCATAAAGGAAGTCTAAAAACTGATATCATCGTGAATAAGGGTGAAAATGTTTATATCAAAGATATACGCTTTAATGGTACAAAGAAGTATCACTATGCAGATTTTGCACCATACATAGCAAATAAGAAACAACAATCTTTTGGTTGGCTTTTAGGTAGAGATGATGGAAAACTAAAAGCAGACCAACTCGCCTTTGATGCTATGCGTATCAAAGAATTTTATCTCAAGCATGGTTTTTTAGACGTTAAAGTTTCCAAACCTTTTCTTAAAACACATTTTGATGACTATGGTGCGACATTAACATATAACATCAAAGAAGGTAGTCAATATAGAGTTGGCAATGTATCTATTCAGAGTGACAGTGATGTAATCAACACAAAAACATTACAAGAAAAGCTTAAATTAGTGAAAGGGAAGATTTTTAATGTTGAAAAACTGAGAAAAGATATTACTATCATCAAAAAAGAACTTTCAAATAAGGGTTATGCATTTGCAAAAGTTATTCCAGATGTTAAACAAGATAGACATAAACATATCGCATCTGTAAAATATGTCATTCATGCAAATCATAAAGTTATAGTTAACAATATCACTATCGCAGGAAATTATAGAACCATGGATAGGGTTATCCGACGTGAACTCTATCTTAGTGAAGGTGAACCTTTTACACAAACTGATATGCAAGATTCTATCAATGCGCTTAGAAGAACAGGTTTTTTCAATGATGTTAAAATCATCCCTACCCCTGTGGATCGCGATCATGTAAATCTTTTAGTCAAAGTAGATGAAGCAAGTACGGGTAGTATTATGGGTGGATTATCGTATGGTAGTTATGATGGTTTTGGTATAAACCTTGGACTTTCAGATAAAAACTTTTTGGGCTCTGGTATTGAAACAGGTATCGATCTAGACACCTCAGAAAAAACAGTTAGAGGAAGCTTACACTTTTATAATCCACGTGTGTTTGACTCTACTTATAGTTTAGGTGGAAATATTTACCGAAGAAAATTTGATTATTATGATTACAATGAAAACTCTCTAGGTGGTAGTCTTAAAGTCGGTAAAAAGCTAGGTCGTCATTACCATGCTTCACTCACTTATCTTTATGAAGATACAGAACTTTCAAATGTCAGTGACAGTTTAAAAGATACGATATATTATCAGCCAGGAAGAGTTATCAAAAGTTCACTCATCCCAGCACTCACTTTTGATAATACCGATGACTATTATTTGCCAAGACACGGTATGACAATCACAGGTAGTTTTGAATATGCAGGTGTTGGCGGTGATGCAAAATTTACCCGTACTTCCCTTAGTGCAAAATACTATTATGGATTTGAAGATTGGCTTGATTATGATCTTATCTTTCGACTCAAAGGAAGAGTAAGTGTAATTGGAGACCAAGGGAACTTACCACTCAATGAAAAACTTTATCTTGGAGGTATGGGCAGTGTTAGAGGATATAAATATGGAACGCTATCTCCTCGCAATGATGTAGGTGCTCTAATAGGTGCAAAAAAACTGGCAGCAGCTTCTTTAGAGTTTAGTATACCTTTGGTTGAAGCTGTTCAAATGAGACTGTTGACTTTTCTTGACTATGGTATGACAGGTGATAAAAGTTATGATGAGATTCACAGGTCTTCCACTGGTATCGGTATCGAATGGGCAAAATCACCACTAGGTGTTCCTTTACAAATCTCATATGCTAAAGCACTAGATGATAAAGAAGGAGATAGAACTTCAAAGATAGAGTTTAGTTTGGGAAGAAGGTTTTAACCCGTACAATTGGGTTAAATACCTTTTTACCACTTAGATGGAGTGTGTAAATCTTCTGCAGGGATGGGTATATCTACCTTTTGGAAACTTCCCTGCATAGCTTGCATAACAGCAACTGTATAATAAATCTGCCGATCAAAAACACCTTCATCAAATATTCTCTCATTTTGCGAACCAAAATAGTTGGAAAATACATAATCAAGACCAACAGTCGTCGCATATGTAATCCAATTATAAGTTATATCACTTCCAAGCAAAGCATTGCTATCTTCTAGCACAAAGGGGATTTTACCAATAGAATTAGCAATATAAAAGTTTTTACGATCCTGATACTGGGTCAAAGTCAGTAAAAGAGGAGAATAATTCACCTGTGTAGACAAAATATTTGAGATATTATCATCATAGCGACTAAATTGCGTAGCAATAAGTGCTGACTTTACAACCGGCATATTTAAAAAGACAGAAGATTTTTTTAACTTTCGATTTCTGTTAAAAAAATATGAAATATTAGCTTTCATGTTTTTTATCTCTTTTTCATATACTACATCTTCTATTCGACGATCTTTTATGATAGCAGTGATTTTTTGTGCCAGCTTGCTATGATCATTGAAAATCACTATTTTTTTATCTGCATATGGCAACAAAGCATCAATCTGTGTAGCATAATCTATCCCGCCATATATAATATTTGGATTTTGAACACTGACATCTTCATGGTTTACAGTTGGAATAAAAACCAGTGTATCTGTTACAAGTTTAGACAAGACTTGTGCCCCATCTGCTGTAACTGCTGCTATCACAAATGCATAACCTTTATGTTTAATCTTTTGCATTGTCAAATTTAAAGCATCCGGCGTTTGTGTTCCACTATCAAAAACTTCAAATACAAAACGTGTGTCTTTTGTAATCAAATAAGTAAGTATACTATTTGCTACAGAATTTGCATAAGCTCCAATTACTTTTTTGGGTACTAACAGTGCTACCTTGATTTGATCAGAATCCCGAAGAGCTGACAAATCTACTTCTTGGGGTATATAACTATCATCAACTTGCCCTTCTTGCATTTGACCTGGTTGGGTTCCATGTTGGATATTTTGTTCAAGTATTGGGGTTTCTTTAACTTCATGATAAACTGTTGCATCATCGGTTGCATTATCTTCTATCCAGTTATAATCCATGACAACCATTTCAGCTGGAGCACTTTGATTCAAGTTTGCACCATACGTAAAACTGATAGCACACATAATACAATACATAATTTTTTTCATAACATAGCCTTTACTTTTAACATATCTTTAAAAACATCCTTCTTTGCAGATGGATTTCGTAGTAAAAAACTTGGATGATAAGTTGGTATCAATTTCATTTTACCAAAAGAAATCACTTCCCCACGAACTTTAGATATAGGCGTATCCATATCTAAAGTCAGATACTTATAACTCGTTGCACCCAATGAAACAATAATCTCAGGAGATATCAACTCGATTTGCTTTAAGAGATATGGTTTACATTGATTTGCTTCTTCTTTACTTGGTGTTCTATTTGAAGGTGGTCTGCATTTAACGATATTTGCGATATAAACATCTTCTCTTTTGAGCTCAAGCACATTTTCGATGATTTTGGTAAGGAGTTGCCCTGCCCTTCCAACAAAGGGTCTGCCACTATTATCTTCCATCTCTCCTGGACCTTCACCTACAAACATAATCCTTGCATGCTCATTACCCTCACCAAAGACGACATTTTTACGTGTTTTTGAGAGTCCACATAAATGACATGAAAAGGCATATTCTCTTAATGCATGTAAATTATCAGGTAGTCCTGAGACCTGTGCATCACTTGCTTTCTCTACGGACTTTGGCATATCAAAATAGTCATATCCAAAAGATTTAAGTTGATAAAGATGTTTTAAAAGTCGTAATTGCTGCATGAGATTATCATAGCCAAGAGAGGGTTAAAGTAGGATAAAAAATTCTTGAAAGGGAAAGGGAGAGTCAATACTCTCCCTTAAAGATTATTATTCACTAACCGAAACAGTTTTTGGATCACTTTCCCAAACACCATGTTTTGTACAATAACTTTGTGCAACTAACGTTAGTTTTTTACCTGTTGGAACGATATTAAATGTCACGGTTGCGTGTTCTTTCATGTTCCCTAATGCACCTGCAACAAAATCAGCACGTGCTAAAAGTGTTTCACCATTGTAAAGAGCCATATTAGCGATATAGTGATCAAAATCATCAGGATGTGTATATTCATTTCCCATTTTGACTGTAACTGAAAACATTTCACCTGCTTTTGCTTCATCTTCACAATGAATAAATGGTGAATGTCTATCAATATAATCTTTTTTAGATTCTCTTTCTACGGTATCTATATCTACATATCTGTTAATTTTTGGCATATTTTTCCTTTATTTTTATGTCTTAGGGGATAATTATAACTAATCTATACTTTAAACAGGATAAAATTTATCCTGTTTAATTTTTATACAAATGTTACATTTGCTACATTATGATGTAATCCAAGTTTATCCGGCGAGAGACCTAGTGCAAGTCCAACCATCTGAGGAAGATGAAGAACTGGAATATCTATTTCTCGTCCCATCTCTTTAGCAATATTATGTTGTTGAACATCCATCCTAAGATGGCAAAGAGGACATGGCGTTACAATAGATTCTGCACCATTGTCGATAGCATCTAACATCGCATCACCTGAAAGTTTGTTAGCAGTTTTTGGTGCTTGAAGTTCAACATGAAAACCACAACATTTATTTTTATGTTCATACTCAACATTTTTTGCACCTAAAGCTATGATAAGTTGATCGATAGAATCCGGTGCATATGCACTTTCTCCACCATTGCTCTTATGTTGCAAGTGACTTGGTCTGATGTTGTGACAGCCATAAAATGCAGCTATCTGCATATCGGTAAGAGGCTTAACAACTTTTTCTTTGATTGCATCAAGTCCAAGATCATCTACCAGCGCATATAAGAAGTGTTTTACTTCACTTGTTCCCTGATATTTAAGTCCTACTTCCTGGAGTCTTTCATTGACTTGTGCTTTTAGTTTTGGATTACTATCTAGTCTGTCTTTTGTCATACCTGTATTGAGTTGGCATGTGTTACAGATAGTTACCATTGTTAGTCCAAGTTTTTCGGCATAACAAATATTTCTGGCATTTAGTGTTAGTGAGAGCATATCATCAAAATCTTGTAAGTGACTCGCTCCACAACAAGAAGCTTCATCTAAAAGAACCAATTCAATACCCAAAGCCTCTGCAATGGCTAGTGTAGATTTTAAAAGTTCAGGCGTACTCTCTCTTGCTGTACATCCTGTATAGAGTGCATATTTTAATTTTGCCATAATTATTTCCCCTTGAACTTCGCGGTGGAAGCTGATTTTACTAGTTTTTGAATCTCATCGAGATTTTTGGATTTTGGCATATTCCAAGGCATAACAATTTTTCCTTTTTTATACATAGCAATCGCTTCAGGTACATGTTTTAATACACCAA
>JALULO010000242.1 GCA_027056215.1 Campylobacterales bacterium
CTTATTATAGCAAAGCGAGTTGAATATAGATAAGATAAGGGGCAAATATATTTAATAAAAGATTAAATATATTACATATATTGCTCTTAGGATATATTTATAGAAAAAAGAAAAAAGTGAACTCTAAGAGTGAATTGATTATAGTAATACAATTAAAACTTGATATGATGCGAGTATTAAGATGAATTTAATACTAGTTCTCACGTCAACTATATAAAAGAGGTAAAATGAACCAGTTCTCTGAGGCAAAAGATTTATTTAGCGATGATTTTGATTTGAGCGGTTATTTTGATAGCCTAACCTTCGAATATGCAAAAAAGCAACTTATTGATGCAATGCAAACACATGATGTGCCACTCATCTTTATACTAGGAGATCCTGGAAGTGGTAAAAGTTTTTTACTAAATTATGTACAACAAAAAGTAACCAGTGTTAAAGTTGCAAAATATTTTACACACCCCTACTTTGATGAAAAAGAATTTTTAGAAACATTACTCAGCCTAGCTGGAAGGAATATTCAACATAATGAATACTCGACCGAAGCACTCATCGGTCATCTAAAGAAAAATTTTTATGATTTAGAATATACAATTTTTATTGATGAAGCACAACTTCTAAGCGAAGAGCAAGTGGAACTTATTCGTATTTTAAGTGACCAAAAAATATTCCAATTTGTTCTTGCTATGCATAAAAAAGAAGGAAATTATATTTTGCAAAAAGACCATTTTAAATCCAGAACTAACAAACGGATTATACTTGACGGCTTAAGTGATAAAGAGATTGGCCGCTATATTGAAAATCGCTTACTCTCTCATAACTTTTCAGATATCGCATCTATGTTTAAACCTACACATATGAGGTTTATAGCTAAATATGCGAACAGTAACTTTAGAACGACTAAAAAACTAATCAAAACACTTCTTGAAATACTAAATATTGCTAATCGAGAAGGATATAAAAAATATAGCAAAGTTAACAATGCTACATTAACTATGGCAACCATAGATACAGGACTTATTGATGTTAAATAACAATTTCAGCAAACTTGTAAAACTTTATCACAAATATCAAGCAAAACAGAGAAATAAATATCTTTTAGGGTTATTAATACTAGTTGTATTAGCAATCGGTCTTTTTTGGTTTATGAAACAACAAGGTAGTACACCTACAACGGTAGAGGAAACTACCGTAGCTACCAATGTTACGACAGCACAATCCACCGATACGAATCCTTCAGATAAAACGCAATCTCTTCTTAAAAAAACCTCAGTAACCACACCCGTAACAGAGGAAATGCCTAAACATATTATTAAAAGAAAACCAAAAAAGTCACATGATTCTGATACCTTTCAGCTAAAAATCACAAAGCAAAAAAACTTTTACAATCTGTTACTTGACTATAAAAATAAACCATCCTATGCGACAGCTATCAGACTTGCACAATTTTATACCAATGAAAAAGACTATAACAAAGCGATTAAATGGTCTATCGAAGCGAGTAAAAAAGATCCTTCCCAAGCTATGTCATGGATTTTATATGCAAAGGCTAAAAAAGCACTTGGCAATATAGATGTAGCCAAAAAAGCACTTGCTATCTATTTAAAACACAATGCTTCTCAAGAAGCACAAGATTTGTTAGATAGTCTTTAAAAATTCTAACCAATGCTACTCGTTGGCTAGATCTTCTTCGCTAGGGGTTTGTCAATGTAGCATTGTTTGGTTTTTCGCCTACTTTTAGCACAGTCAAACCGTTGCGTCCATTGGAAATATAGGCTATATTATCTTTCATAACAAAAGCATATGCAGTATCAAACAAATCATATTGCCCTATAACCGTATAATCTTTTTCTCTAACTACTTTAAACCCTTCATGATCAACAAAATAGATCAATCCATCTTTACTATAAAGTTTATGATTATTACTTTTATAGCCCTCAAAATATCCTAAAAACTTTACGGCATAAGGATCTGAAACATTGTAAGCATGTATACTGGTATAATCATCCCAACTTTTTGCTACATATGTTACATAGGCGATATTTTCTATTACTTCAACATGATTTACATATTCAGGTGCATCATAATTCCCTATCACTATGGGTTGATATGGATTACTGATATCCACTACACTAAGTCCTTCACTGCCAGTTGCAAGATATGCATAATCGCCCCACTCACTTAAAGAGATATCTAATGCCACTCCTTCTAAAAATAGGGATGAAATCTCTGTTATATCTATATGGCTTATGCTCTGCGTTGCACTTATTGTACTATTTTGTGATAATGTTTCTAAAACCCGATCATTGGAATTTGAGACAATACCAACATCTGTTTTAATTGTGCTTCCACATCCCACCCAATACAATAGTAGACTCATAAGGATTAATATCTTTTGCATAGAAACCTTCCTTTTTGTTTTCAGTGTACAACTATTGTTTACCTTTGTCTATAGAGTTTACTAATACTCATCAAAAAAGTACTGTATGTTTTCATATCGTTACATTTTTGCTATAATCTATGCACTCATAGGCAAGGAAAAAAAATGGCAAATATTCTCATCATCGGTGCTGGTGGCGTAGGTAGAGTGGTAGTACATAAATGTGCACTAAACCATGATGTTTTTGATAAAATCACACTGGCAAGTCGAACTCTTTCAAAGTGTGAACTATATCAAAAAGAAGTCTCGCAACGTTACAATGTAGATATTGGCATAGCTAAAGTCGATGCTGATGATATTCAAGCATTGGTCACACTTATCCAAAAAATAAAGCCGGATATAGTGCTCAATATCGCCCTTCCATACCAAGACTTAACAATCATGGAAGCGTGTTTACAAACTGGTGTAGACTATCTTGATACTGCCAATTATGAACATCCTGATACAGCAAAGTTTGAGTATAAAGAGCAATGGGCTTATCATCAAAGATTTAAAGAAAAAGGCATTATGGCACTACTTGGTAGTGGGTTTGATCCAGGTGTAACAAATGTTTTTTGTGCTTATGCCCAAAAACATTACTTTGATGAAATCCATACCATAGATATACTTGATTGTAATGACGGAGATCATGGTTATCCTTTTGCTACCAACTTTAATCCTGAAATAAACTTACGTGAAGTAAGTGCAAAAGGGCGATATTGGGAAGATGGAGCGTGGATTGAAACAAAACCGATGGAGATTAAGAAGGTTTGGAACTATCCACAAATAGGTCAAAGAGATAGTTATCTGCTTTACCATGAAGAGATGGAAAGTCTTATCAAACACATCAAAGGACTTAAAAGGATTCGCTTTTTCATGACCTTTGGTGAAAGTTATCTCACACACATGAAATGTCTTGAAAATGTCGGAATGCTAGGCATAGAAGAAGTCGAACACAATGGTTGTAAAATCGTACCGATTCAATTTCTAAAAACACTACTCCCCGATCCAGCGACACTTGGTAAACGCACAAAAGGCAAGACAAATATCGGTATCGTAGCACATGGCATAAAAGATGGAAAAGAAAAAACAATCTACATCTACAATGTATGTGACCATGAACAAACATACAAAGAAACACTCTCACAAGCAGTCAGTTATACGACGGGAGTTCCTGCTATGATTGGTGCAAAACTGATGATAAACGATGCATGGATGAAGCCGGGTGTTTACAATATGGAACAATTTGACCCAGATCCGTTTATGGAAGCACTAAACACACAAGGTTTACCATACTTCATAAAAGAATTGTGATAAAATACTAAAATTATTTAAACAAGGGTAAAGAATGAAACAAATAGATATGAATTCCGAAGAGTTTTTAACAGAATTAGAAAAAACAAAAAAGTTTACAGATAAAGTCAATAAACAATTTGGCTGGGTATACAATCCAAATGAAGATGTCAATGAAGGTGTCACTATGGGATTAGCACGCCATAAACTACTTTATAAAAAACGTTTTTGTCCATGTTTTATGGTAGTTGAAGACCCAAAAACCGGTAAACATAAAAGTGCAGATGATCGTATTTGTCCTTGTAAACCTGCTATAGAGCAAGAGATCCCTGAAAAAGGTGTCTGTCATTGTGGTATATTTTGTACACCTGAGTATGTAGAAAGTCAAAAAAGCGAAGCATAAACAACAATAGTCAGAAATATTCTGGCTATTATCTGCTGATCAAAACATCTGTATCAAAATCAGGGGCACTAAGCAATGCCTTTTTTTCACTAATCTCTTTAACTTCAAATACATTGGATACAAATGCTAAAAGCGCATCATCGGCATATTCAAACTGCTGACAACTTGGAAGCTCTATTGCTGGTGCGATTGTAGCGTTTGAAAAACTGATTGTTTTATCTTTTATCTTATACTTTGCAGTAATCTTTTGACAATCAGCGTAGGCAACTACTTTATGATCTTGGAACACCATATTGATTTTATACTTTTTTTTATATCTTGGAAGATTATTATTTTCATAAAATGATGCGATATTGATATCAATACTTTTCCATACTCCTTTTATGAGTACCGCCTGAATATCTTGAGAATTAATGGATAATGTATTCAAGCTATTTTGTATATCACCATCGTTCGATATAATCGTAGTATCATCTTTAATACCGGAAGAAGAACCACAAGCCTGCAATAGTAATATACTCATCATCAAAATAAATAATTGAAAACTTCTCATGTAAAAAGCCTTTTTATTTTAAATCGACGAAAATATAAATAATTTTAGTATTTTCTCTTATATCATTTCGGTAATAAAAATATGGTACACTACTGTAGACACTATGTAAAGGAGATGTCATGAAGTATCTACTATTATTTTCTACCCTACTCATTTTTAGTGCTTGTGCACCCAAATACAAAACACTCTATAGCTATTCAGAACCTGTGTTACAAACGCAAAAAGATTGCATTAATACTTGTGCTCAAAAACGTACTATTTGTCGTAGTATTTGTAAATCAAATTTTGATATTTGCCAGCTTAAAGCTATAAAAATTGCAAAGAAACAGTATCAAATAAAATTACAAAATTATTATAAAGCTTTAGAAATATATGCGAACCAAGCACAGATGAACAATCTTGAAAATGAACTCTATTTTTATAATGACTTTTACTATCCAGGAAGAGGTTATGGCTACGGGGGAGTATTTGGTCCTTATTGGGCTTGGAATCCAAGAGTGATGTATAATATACAAAAACCTGTAAAACCAACTTTGCAACAAGAGATAGAGCGTGTTGAGTTACAAGAGTGTCAAATCGATTGCAAATGTCAAGCTTCTTATGATAAGTGCTTTATAGGTTGTGGAGGTAAAATAACATCTAAAAAGATTTGTATACAAAACTGTCCACATGAATAACAAATCAATCCTCATCACAGGATGTTCTAGCGGAATCGGATACTACTGTGCAAAAGCATTGAAAAAACGCGGTTATCATGTATTGGCAACAACGAGACAAGAAGATGACGTACAAAGACTTTTGAAAGAGAATTTGGAAGCTTTCAAGTTGGATTTGTCAGATTCGCGAAGTATTCAAGATGCAGTTGAAGAGGTAAAAAAACGTAGCAATGGAAAACTTTTTGCACTCTTTAACAATGGGGCATATGGACAACCGGGTGCAGTAGAAGATCTCAGGCGTGAAGTTTTAAAAGAGCAGTTTGAAACCAATCTTTTTGGCACACATGAACTTACTGTCAAACTTTTACCTTTGATGCGCACACAAGGATATGGACGTATCATTCAAAACAGCTCCGTACTTGGTTTTGTAGCACTACGTTTTCGTGGAGCATACAACGCTAGCAAATATGCTCTTGAGGGACTAAGTGATACCTTGCGTCTTGAACTGATGGAAACAGATATCCATGTCAGTTTACTACAGCCCGGTCCAATCAGAAGTGATTTTCGCAAAAATGCTCTTGAAAAATTTATCACCAATATCGACCGCGAAAATTCTCCTTTTAAAGAAGAATATGTCAAAAAGTTACAAGGCTTACAAAGTACAGAAGATGTCGCTTTTACACTCGGTGAAGAGGCGGTCTTTGATGCACTCGTCCACGCACTTGAATCAAAAAAGCCAAAAGCGCGTTATCGGATCACAAAACCAACAATATTTTTCTGGTTTTTAAAACGGATTTTATCTACAAGATCACTGGATAAGATATTGAGAAAAGTAGAATAGTTACATATCATAAACACCCCATCCATGCATCTTTTGAGCACTTAACACTTGATGATTGGCAAACATATCATCGATAGGATTGACAGCAACAAAATTTCCCTGATCCAAAAGCCTTTCTAAATTCTCAAAACCATTTTGCTCTTTGGGTACAAAGAAGAGGATTTTTGCTGCATTTTTAGCGATAGCGTAAATCTTTTTTAAAAATAATTCTGGCTTTTCCAACTTCTCAACATCAATATCGATATAGATAAATATACTACCCCAATTAATCAAGACAACTTTTCCAAATTCCTTATTACCTTCAACCATGTTACTTTATGAAACTTTTATATCTGACGAAGTGTAGTTTTCATCATTAATCTGTAAACTATCATAGTAA
>JALULO010000243.1 GCA_027056215.1 Campylobacterales bacterium
CTATATTATAGATTTTAAATGGTGCACTTGAACTATTTGGATTTGGATTTTCTGCATTCCAAGATGGATCAATTTTGGCAGGATTATCAAGTACTTTGATAATTCCATCAGTAATATCGTCAATATATGTAAAATCTCTACTCATATCACCATGGTTAAAAACTTTAATAGGTCGATTGTGTAAAATAGCATCAGTAAAAAGCATCGGTGCCATATCCGGTCTACCCCATGGACCATAAACCGTAAAAAATCGTAATCCGGTTGTTTGAATACCATACAGATGGCTATATGTATGTGCCATCATCTCATTTGACTTTTTAGTCGCTGCATAAATGCTGATTGGATGATCTGTATGATCACTAGTTTTAAATGGTTGGGATTTATTAAGACCATAAACGGATGAGCTAGAAGCATAACAAAGGTTTTTCACATCATACTGCCTACATGATTCCAGTATATTCATAAACCCAAGAACATTTGACTCTATATAAGCATGTGGGTTTTCAAGTGAATAGCGTACCCCTGCTTGTGCAGCAAGGTTGCAAACTGCATCAAACTTTTCCTCTTTAAAAAGCTTTTCCATAGATGTTCTATCACTGATATCAAGTTTTATAAATTTATATTTTGGATATCGTGAAGAGAATGAAACTTTTTCATCATCTATAGTTTCTTTTTGAACACCAAGATCCGTAAGCCTACCATATTTTAAATTGATATCATAATAGTCATTGATATTATCAATGCCAACTACTTCATCTCCGCGTTCTAATAGTTTTTTACTAAGATTATGTCCTATAAAACCGGCTGCACCAGTCACTAATATTTTCATATGTTATCCTTCTATAAAAAATATCGGCTGATTTTGGCTTTTATTTAGTTTCCTCGGCTGCCAGGTTTGTATGCAATTGTTCCTTCTTTGCACAATGGACAGACTTGAGGCTCATAGATTTCAAAATCAAAATCATCAAGTGCAAAAAATGGTAATGTTTTAGGTAGTTTACATTCAGGTTTTGCTTCTTTTGTACTATCATTTTTCTGACAAAATCCACGATTTGCCAATGCTGCAAATGCCACTATATGTGCACCTTGTTTTTCTACTGCATTGGCAGCTTCAAGCGCTGATCCACCTGTTGTTATGATATCTTCACAAATAAGAATATTTTCGCCACTATGCACTTCAAATCCTCTACGCAAAGTCATCACTTTATCTACACGCTCTGTAAAAATAAACCGTGCATCTAAAGCACGTGCAAGTTCATAACCCGCTAAAATACCACCTAATGCCGGTGAACACACAGTATCTACTTTAATACCTGCATCAGTGATTTGTTGAGCAAGTGCAACTGCCAATATTTGCGCTGTTTTAGAGTCTTCAAGGACTTTTGCGCTTTGAAGATAAAACTGTGAATGGTTACCACTGCTCAGTAAGAAATGCCCTTCGAGCAAAGCACCGGCGTTTTTATAAACTTCTTCTAAATCTAGTTCCATAGCTTATACTTTAAGAAGCTCTGCTTCTTTATCCTTCACCATATCATCAACTTTTTTGATTGCACTATCTGTATGTTTTTGTACTTCATCATGTGCACGTTTACTCTCATCTTCAGTGATTTCTTTCTCTTTTTCAAGATTTTTGATCTTGTTGTTAGCATCTTTACGTACATTTCGAATCGAAACTTTTGCTTTTTCGCCCATCCCCTTGGCTTGTTTTGCACTTTCTTGTCTCTGTTCAACAGTCATAGGTGGGAAAAAAAGTTTGATCACTTCGCCATCATTGTTTGGATTGACACCAATATTTGCACTTTGAATAGCTTTTTCTATTTCTGTTAGCAGGTTTTTTTCCCATGGAGAAATCGTAATCGTTGTAGCATCTGTTACCAATACAGAACCTACTTGACTTAAAGGTGTCAAAGTACCATAGTAATCTACCTTAACATGATCTACTATAGATGTTGAGACTTTACCACTTCTTAATGTCGTAAAATCACGCTTCAATGCTTCTAGTGCTTTATCATTAGCTTCTTTTTGATGTGCATAGATTTTTGATAGTGCCATTATACTGATTCCTTTGTTACTTTTTTTCTAGCGGTGCTGCTGGTGCAACAGGTGCTTTTGGTGTTTGTGTAGAAGTCGGTATTTTCGGAGCAGGAATATTTTGGGTATTGATACTATCAACGATAGAACCTTTGTTCTCTTTATTATAGATATATCCTAATACCAAAGTATTGATAACAAAAGCCAAGGCAAGTGTAAAAGTTAACTTTGTAAGAAAACCTGCTGGTCCTTTGGCTCCAAATACAGACTCATTGCTTCCGCTATATGCACCTAAACCAATAGATGAACTTTTTTGTAACAAAACCGTAATAGTAAGCACAACTGCAAGTGCAAACTGTAAGATTAAAAGGATTGAACTCATTTTTTAAAACCTTTTTTAGATATAATTGTGCGATTATAGCTAAAATATTTAAAAGTACTATTAAATGACCAAAAAACCGACTTTAAACAACACACATACGAGCGAATTTTCTCGTAGAGCACATAGTTATATCAAATATAATATCATTCAAAAAGAAGTTGTTCGAAAATTGATGAGAGGCATAACATCACACCCAAAAAAAATTCTTGATTTAGGTTGTGGATCAGGTGCTGTTTATAATATGATATCTTGGAACTTTGATTCTTTCGTAGGTATAGATAAAGCAAGTAAAATGTGTTTAAAACACCCGCGTAACAAATTTACTACTATACTCGATAGAGATTTTGAAGATATAACTGTTTTAGATAGTTTGGGACATTTTGACATAATAATTTCTTCTTCTGCTTTACAGTGGGCATCTGACATAAATATACTTTTTACGCATATTTCCCAACATACTGACGAAATTGCCTTTTCTATTTTTTGTGATGGTACATTTCAGAGTATTTACAATATGACAAAAATAAAAACTTTTCTACCCTCTTCTGAAATACTTTTGTCATTATTAGAAAAAAACTTCATTTTTTCATATGAGATTAAGGAGTATAAACTTTTTTTTCCAGACAACCTTTCAAAATTTCGATATATCAAACAAAGTGGTGTTAGTGGAGGAAAAAGAAAACTCTCCATTAAAGAAACTAAAATACTTATCCAGAACTATCCCCATGATTATCTTGAATTTGAAGTATTGTTTGTATGGGGTAAAATAAAAAAATAATCTGTTTATTGGAGAAGTTTTTTTTCAATATCATATAAAGCGTAACGAATCTGTTTAAATTTTTCAGCCTCTTTATGATCAAATAATTTACAAGATTCTTCAAGAACTCTTGCACTTTCTTGTGCACGCTTTATATTTGATAATTGCAGTGAATCAATCGTGTCTCGTTTAGATTCTGAAGATGTTGTTTCTTTTAACACATCACCGATAATATCTCTTTTTTGGAGATATATTTTATACTCAGGAACTCTACATCTATGACGAAGTGCTTTTAAACTCTGGGAAAGAGATTTGTTATCATAGACAAATCTCTGAATATCTTCTAAAACACGAATCCCCTCACGAAGGCGGTTAAGATTAGCATCTATAAGACGATAAATCTTACAAAGGGGAAAATCCCTTTGTATTTTAGTCGTCATTTCCAAAAATCCCTAAGATTTGAAGAAGAGATGTAAATAAATTGATAAAATCAAGATAAAGTGCTAAAGCACCATCTACTGGATGACCATAGTTTCCTTTGATAATATTTTGTGTATCATAAAGAATAAATGCAGAGAAAAGAATCGCACTTATTGAAGCAATACCAACTTGCATCCATGGGTTGTGTAACCAAAAAGCATTTAAAAGCCCTGCAACTATTATTACTATCAATGTAATAAAAAGCATTTTCCCCATCGTCGTAAAATCACGCTTTGTATTCATCGCAAACATTGATAATCCACCAAACGCTACAGTTGTGAGTATCAATGCATTAGCCACGACACCCCCAGCCCCTGCACTGATGAAGTGTCCTACCATTACGGACATAGTCAATCCCGAAACAAGTGCAAAAGCAAATAACATAAAAAGATTTAATCCAGGTTTTGCTTTTGCAAATCCTATACCAAAGATAAGTGCAAATTCAAGAATTACAAATCCCCAGTAATATTCACGAATTGCCGGAATTCCCATCCCTACATATGCACCTGCTGCACCAACCAATAGGCTACCTGCAAATAGTTGATATGTTTGTTTTATAAATGCTGCTAAATCACTTTCTTCTTGTATAGGTGCTGCTTGTTCATGTGCAACTGTAGTTGTACTATTTTTAACATAATCTCTATCATATAGAGCCATAATATTCTCCTAAAGTTTTTAAATTTTATTTATTGTAACAGGGTAGTATATCGAAAAAAAAAGAAAAATTATTAATCGAAGATTAACCAAAGAGGAATTCAGGAGAAAAATACTCCTGAATATACTAAAATCAGTTATTTGTTTCCAAAGAAACCTTTTGCCATATCCATTAAACCATCAACCCCACCAAGAGAATCAAGGATAGAAGATCCATCGCCTGTGGCTTTATCAACCATATTTGGTACAGCATCAGCCAAGCCATTAGCTGCTGTATCTGGGTCAATTCCCAATTTCTCAGCAAATGCAGAGATTTGATCACTTCCAAGAATATTTGAAAGCATATTACCATCTACCGCTTCATTATCACCACTTCCAACCCATGATGATATAACACTGCCAATATTTCCATCGGTTAAAGATGAGAGAATATTACTTAAATCAAGACCACCCTCATCATTTGATACTAAACCACTTAATGCATCCATAATTGAATTATCATCTATATCAGCTGCCTGATCACCTAGTTTATCTTTAAACAGTTGCGTACCCATCTGTACTAAATCATTTAATTCCATATTTAATCTTCCTTTTATTTTAAGTCAGGTTTATTATATCATTACTTTTTAAATTTACGAAAAATCATTAAAATTATTGGTAAATATTTCAATAATGCCATTAATTTTCTCATGATTTACCCTTTTTAGTCATTCTTTTTCGTACAGTTGGATCAAGATATCTTTTTCTTATTCTAATACTTTTGGGAGTAATTTCAACCAACTCATCCTCTTCAATCCACTCTAAAGCACTCTCTAAAGTAGGTGTTCTTGGTGGTACAAGTTTGATCGCTTCATCTGCTCCAGAACTTCGAACATTTGAAAGTTGTTTTCCTTTGATTGGATTCACATCTAAATCATTTGCACGTGCATGTTCACCAATAATCATACCAACATAGACTTTGTCCTGTGGTTTGATGAACATAGCACCACGATCTTGTAGATTAAAGATTGAGAAGCCTAACGCAACGCCATTTTCCATAGAAACAAGTGCACCATTCATACGATGTTCTATACCACTCATAAGTGGTCTATAATCTAAAAATGAGTGGTTCATAATACCCTCACCTTTTGTATCTGTCAAAAATTGACTTCTAAATCCAATTAAGCCCCGTGCAGGTATTTCAAACTCAATTCTTGTTTGACCATCACCCGTAGGTGTCATAGATTTCATCTCTGCTTTTTTACGTCCTAGTTTTTCAATCACAACACCAGTAAAGTCATCAGGTACATCAATCACAAGATGTTCAAAAGGTTCCATTTTGACACCATCTTCTTCTTTTATAATTACTTCAGGACGACCAAGTGAAAATTCAAATCCTTCACGTCTCATATTTTCAGCAAGGATAGTAATCTGTAATTCACCCCGACCTGAAACTTTAAAACTACCTTCTCCACTACTTTCATATTTCATGGCGATATTTGTTTGCATTTCAGCTTCTAACCTCTCAGCAATTTTATTTGAAGTTACAAACTTACCTTCAGTTCCTGCAAGTGGCGAATCATTTACAGACATCACTACAGAAAGAGTCGGCTCTTCTATATGCATAGGATCCAGAGCGATTGGATTACTTGGATCTGCAAGTGTATCACCTACATCTAATGTTTCAAAACCTGCAACTGCGATAATATCACCGCTTACAGCTTCATCTATGTCGATACGTTCTAAACCAAAGAAACCAATCAATTTTGAAATCCGTCCATTAATCTTTTCACCATTGGCTTTGATCAATGTAATACTTTGGTTTTTAATAATCTTTCCGTTAAAGATTCTTGCAATTCCAATTTTTCCAACAAAGTTATCATAATCAAGCGTAAAAACTTGAAGCTGCAAAGAATTATCTACGCTACCTGAAGAAGCAGGAACATGCTCTATAATCGTATCTAAGATTGGTAATATATTGTCATCTGGATCATCAAGACTTAATTTTGCATATCCATTTTTTGCAGCTGCATAGACAACTGGAAATTCAAGTTGTTCATCATTCGCATCAAGTGCTACAAACAGGTCAAAAATTTCATCAACAACACGATCAGGCTCAGCTGCTGGTTTATCAATTTTATTGATAATCACAATTGGACGAAGTCCAAGTTCAAGTGCTTTTTTTACTACAAATTTTGTCTGAGGCATAACACCTTCTTGTGCATCTACCAAAAG
>JALULO010000244.1 GCA_027056215.1 Campylobacterales bacterium
TAACAGATATATCATCTGGTACGGGATAAGAACCTTGGGTATTTAAAAGCACAAGTGTTGGTTCAAACTTGGTTCTATCGATATGTTTAAGAAGTGTTAGCACAACTTTTTCAGCGCCGCCACCAAAAAGAGATGGAAGTATAAAATAAATTTTTGTTTTCATGACATCCACTCTTCATACCACATCTCAAACATCAGAAGTGACCACAATAAATCTACATCTACATTTGCACCCAACAGATAACGCTCTTTCAATCTTATCACCTCCTCGACATGAAATATGCCTTCTTCTTCCAGCCGTTTTGGATCAAGGTATCTATGAAAATAAGTTTTAAGCTCTTCTTTGAACCACTGTGTCAAAGGTACGCCAAAACCCATTTTAGGTCTATCCATGAGTTCTTTTGGAACAAGGTCATGCACGATACTTTTGAGTATATATTTTTTTTCACCATTTCGATACTTAAAGTTTGAGGGCAATTGCGCTGCAAATTCTGCGATACGATAATCTAAAAGTGGTTCTCTTCCTTCTAGTGAAACTGACATCGTTGCACGATCTACTTTTTGTAAAACATCATCACCCATATACGTTTTAAAATCCACCGCCTGTATACGTGACAAATAGTCATTTTGCTCAGAAATCTCATCTCCACTATCAAAATCAGTAAGTGGCATTTGTGGAGGATGTTTGAAAAGTTTATGTAACTGTGTATGACTTAAAAACTGAGAAACAACTTTGAGCATTTGGGTGATATCTTCTGTTTGTAAAAGGGTAGTAGCTTTTTCATATTTGAGTGCGAAATTATATCCTTTGGAGAAAAAAGGAATTTTCTGTGGATTAATAGCACTTAAAAGTTTCCCCAACGGTTTTCTGGCATTTTGAGGTATTTTTGCAAAATCTTGATGATACCCTAAAATCCTCTCATATTTTTCATATCCTGCAAACAATTCATCTCCACCATCAGCACTAAGTGTTACACTCACATCTTTTTTAGCCAATGTACTAACCAAAATAGTTGGAATCGCTGATGCATCTGCAAATGGTTCGTCATATATTTTAGCAAGTTTAGGGATGATATCTAGCGCATCTTTTTGTGTGCAGTAGTACGCTGTATGTTCTGTTCCTAGATGTTTAGCCACTGCTTTGGCATAAGGTGCTTCATCAAAACCTCTTTCATGAAAGCCAATCGTAAAAGTTTTGAGTTTAGCACTATAGTTTTTTTGCAATATTGAAGTTACCAGTGTACTATCGTAACCACCACTTAAAAATACACCAACGGGAACATCAGAAACCATTCTGTATGAAAAAGATGAAGTAAACAGACTATTTAGTTCTTCTTTTACTTCCCCCTCATCAATCTTTAGTTTTGGTTTATTGTAAAAATCATAGATATCCCAGTATGATTTTTCTTCAATCTTTTGATTTGTTAAATCGATTTCAAGGAAATGTCCACTTTTTACTTTATAACAATTTTCAAATATCGTATGTGGAGCTGGTATATACTGATAAGATAAAAAAAGTGCCAGTGCATTT
>JALULO010000245.1 GCA_027056215.1 Campylobacterales bacterium
ATATAAAGCAACAAATTCTTTTGGGAAATATTTAAAGAGATATTTTTGAAAAAAGATATCATCTTCATAAAGTTTACTTTCATCAAGAATATTTTTAAGAAAAATTTTGGCATATAGTAAAATAACAGAGATAACAGGACGTATGATATATCCTTTTTTGTTAAGAACCTCATTAAAATCGATATCTTTTGGTATATTAAAATAGCGTCTTTTAAAAACCTCCAGATTATTTTCAAGCAAATTGATTACTTTGATAAATGAAGAAGTATATTTTTTTGATCGTTGATATTCAAGTGCGATACTAAGGGATTGCAGATAATTTGACCATAACACAGTGCCGGTAACATGCGTTGTTAATGATTTGAGTGTATTGTGTTTTTGTTCACGACTAATATAGTTTTTGTGAATAAGTGTATTAAGTATGATTTTTAAATTAACTTCGTGATCACTGGTATTGACACCCGCAGCATTGTCAATGCTATCGAGGTGAATATTTCCTCCGTTAAGTGCATATTCGTATCTGGCTTTTTGTGTGAGTCCAAGATTTCCACCTTCACAGATACAATAAGCTTTAAGTTCATCTGCATCAATACGTACGTATTCATTTTCTTTATCACCTACTTCAAGATTACTCTCTTCACTAGATTTGATATACGTGCCAACACCACCGTTGTAAAGCATATCAACAGGGAGTTTTAAAACAGCACTCGCAAGCGTCTCACCGTCAAGTGTAGATTTATGAATGCCTAAAAGTTTTTGAAGGGTAGGGTTGATAGGTATATCTTTATCAAGACGTTTATAAATACCACCTCCTGCAGAAATTTTAGAGGTATCATAGTCAGACCATTTATGCTGTTTACTCTCAAATAATCGTTTACGCTCCAAATAAGAAACTTTAGGATCCGGATCCGGATCTATAAAAATCTCATCATGACTAATAGCCCCAATTAGTTTAAATTTATTACTCTCTATCAAACCATTTCCAAAAACATCACCACCCATTGAACCTATGCCGACAACACTTATCGAATCTTTATAAAAATCAACACCTTTTTCTATAAAAAAGCGTTGTATAGATTTAAGTGCACCTTTGGCTGTGATTCCTAGTTTTTTATGATGAAAACCATTACTCCCTCCACTGGCAAATGCATCGTCAATCCAGAAGTCTCTTTGTTGTGCAATCGTATTTGCTGTATCACTCATGTTTGAAGTACCTCTATCGGCAGCTACAACAAAATAAGTATCTTCTTTATCATATGCTATGATTTTGTCAAGAGTGACTATCTTATTATCTAGTTTGTTATCGACCATATCAAGTAAAGCATTGATAAAAATGGCGTAATAGTTGGTAAAGTCATCTACGCTGAGCTTTGTTTTAGGTGTATCTATGATAAATCCACCTTTTGCACCACTAGGTATAATAATGGCATTTTTACCTTCTTGTGTTGCCATAAGAGATTTGATTTCATTTCGATAGTCATCTTTTCTATTGCTATATCTAAGACCTCCTCTAGAGATTTTAG
>JALULO010000246.1 GCA_027056215.1 Campylobacterales bacterium
ATATTGCAAAACTTATTAATAATATAGAGTCCAAAATTTCAGAAGAACACAAAAAAATATCTAAATTTTTTGCGACAAGAGAATTTGCTATTATCCATGAACAGTACAAACTCTTTTTAGTGGAAAATAATAAATCTTATGCAAATTATGATGCACAAACATCTATCGCATATAGTAGTACATTAAAATTAAAATCTTTACAGCACAAAGTCGTAAAATTATCAGATAAATTGGATGGTTGTAATGATGATAAAAGTTATGATAAATTGGAACAAGAATTTAGAAAATTTTCTACATTTATAGAGACTTTTTCTAAAGTTTTACAATGCAAAGAGATAGAAGACATCATGGACAAAGCACAAGCAAGTTTGGTTTTATTAAAAAAGCATCAAAAACAAAATAAATCTTTACTGATTACAACTATGATGCAAAATCAACTTCAAAACCTAACACCTACACAAATACAACAATTGCATAAATACAAAAAAAGTATAAAAGCAGCGCAAAAAGAGTTAGACCAAACAGTAAATAGAAGTTTCAATATATTTAAACAAATACAAATATAAAGTCATACACACGATTATTAGAAATCGTAAATATTTTTTGATATAATCATTTCATCTAATCAAAGGATAAGAGGAAAAACCATGTCAAAATATATACAACTAGTGCTTAGTTTACTTTTAGTAACCACATTTCTTGCATGTTCAAAAACACCTTATACACATCGTAGTCAAATGGTACTCTTTTCACCCCAACAAGAACTACAGATGGGCTATCAATCAGCAAAACAGATACTTTCACATGAACGAATAAGTAATGATCCAAGACTAAATGCGATCGTACAAAAAGTTGGTAAAAAGATTGCAAGAGCTGCTGCACAACCAGGTTATAAGTGGCAGTTTTTTGTCATCGATAAAGATGTACCAAATGCATTTTGTTTACCAGGTGGAAAAGTTTTTGTCTATTCTGGTTTATTTCGAGCTGTTCAAAATGAAGATCAATTAGCCACAGTAATAGGACATGAAGTAGCGCATGCCATCGCTAGACATGGTGCTGAACGAATGAGTATGATTCAGTTGGGTCGTATGGGGAAACAAATCGCATCTCAAACTCTTGGTGGTGGTAAATATGCTGGATTAATTAATCAAGCATATGGTGCAGGTGAAACTTATGGAATGGTACTTCCATTTAGTCGAAAATTTGAATATGAAGCAGATGAGATTGGTTTATATCTTATGACTAAAGCAGGTTATGATCCCAGACAAGCACTTGTATTTTGGCAAAACATGATGCGATTAAATCATAACAGAAGAAAACCACCAGAATTTCTTTCAACACACCCGGCAGATGCCCATCGAATTGCCAGATTAAAACAACTAATTCCAAAAGCATTAAAATATTATAGATAACAAAAAGGAAAATATTTGAACCAACAAGAAAAGATTGTAACGATGTTTGATAACATTGCAAAAACATATGACGTAGCCAACCGGGTTTTAAGTTTTGGTGTTGATAAGGGGTGGAGAAAAGAAGCATGTGATAAGACATATACGCTTTATAATCATTCTGATATTTCTACTATTCTCGATGTTGCCTGTGGTACAGGTGATATGTGTGAATTTTGGAATAAAAGAGCAGACATACATAATATCAATATAAAAAACATATACGGTGTTGATCCTTCTTCGGGTATGCTTGAAATGGCTAAAGAAAAAGGATTAAATGCTAAATTTATCCAAGCGGAGGCTAAAGATTTACCAAGTAAAGACAATTCTGTTGATATATTGAGTATCTCTTATGGTCTCAGAAATGTAGTTGAGAGAGAAGAAGGACTTAAAGAATTTTTTCGTGTCTTAAAACCAGGTGGTATGCTAGTCATTTTAGAATTTACAAAACTCCAAAAGCAAACAATCATGTCAAGGCTCAGAGATTTTTACATGAAGAAAATTTTACCTACAATAGGCGGTTTTCTCTCTAAAAATTATGAAGCCTATAACTATCTTCCTAACTCGATTGAAGGCTTTTTAACAAAAGAAAAACTGATTGACGAATTACAAAATATTGGTTTTGAGATAAAAGTAGCAAAAGGTTATTCAATGGATATTTCAACACTTTTTATCGCAAAAAAACCAGCTTAATCTAGAGATATCATAAGCCCCGGATACAAATGCAAGTACCGGGGAATTATAAAATACTTAAGCTACAAAATTTGGAATTCTAATCATTTGCCCTGGATAGATTTTATCAGGATCTTTGATCACTTCACGATTCGCTTCAAAAATCTCTTTATAACGACTTCCGTCTTTATAATAGATCTCAGCTACTCTCCATAATGTGTCACCTTTTTGAATTTCATAATAAAGATCATCTAAAGCTTCTAGACCATCATCTGTAGTCAGATCATCTGTTACAACTTTTGTAACGCCTTCGATGTTCCCTGCAATCAAAGCTGCTTTTACACGATCTTCAGCACTTTTAGCATTACCTTTTAAAACAACTGTATCACCTTGTACATCTACATCCAGATTATCAATTGGCATTGTTTTATTCTCTTTTTCTATAAGACTTTTGACATTTTCATTGTCATTGCCTTTACCTAAAATCTTTGCACCTGCATCTTTGATAAAATCAAAAAAACCCATATATAACTCCTTTTAAAATTTTCCCTTAGATTATAACGTAGTTATATAAAATATAATTTTATTATAACAATTAATCACACACATCCGATAATGATATTACCTGCTATGTGATATATTTATTTTTCTTCTTATCTAGGACTAGCCGACATCCTTTTTACGATATTTGACACCGTACTTCTAGACAACCCCAAATGCCTTCCAATCTCACTTTGGGTATAGCCATCTTTGATAGCTTTGAGAATATTTTGATTTCTTTGCGTAAAATCCTGTGGTGCTGCGAAATAGGCATTTAACTCTTTTTGTTTGAGGCTTATCGGTTTTTTATCATTAGCGTTTAGTTTAGATTTTGTTTTTTGATACCTCTCAAACTTCTTCATCTCATCATCAGTGAGAGTTTTCCCTGATATCTCAAATACCTCTGCATCAAATAGCAAAGAGCCATCAAGTAATTCCATATTTTGTTCATTGAGAATAGACCATGAAGAGCTATATCGGTACTCTCCGATATGTTTAGTGATTTGTGCTTTGATGGGGTTTTGCTCTATATATCTTAACAAAATATACAAATAACTCTCATTATAAACATACCAGTTTTTGAACCTCCCTTGCCACAGAGGTCCTATCCGATCATAAGTTTTGTTAAAATACTGTGCATAAGTAGAGTTGATTTGTCGCATGATAAGTGATAAGTTTTCATGTTTTGTTTCGATCAACAGATGATAGTGATTGTTCATCAAACAATAAGAGTGTAGCGTAAAATCATACCTGTCTTTAGCAATAGCTACAATCTCTAAAAACCTCTTAAAATCATCATCTTTTAAAAAGATATTCATTCTTGCTACACCACGGTTGATGATGTGATAGTATCCAGATTGTTCTATTCTTGGAGGTCTAGGCATACTAACACAAATTCAAGTTGTACAATTGAATTGAAGCAATAAGCCTTTTTATCTTTCTCATCAATAGCAATAATATCTTTTGAATAATCAATCAATATACAGGTATCGATAAATATCATTCATAGCTTCTTTTAGTTCTTAGCTCTTTAATATACTTTGCACTATCGTTAACATGACTGTACGGCTTAACATCATCCAAATTTTCTTCATCATATTCTGTTTTTATAGGATGCATATGTTTTGTGACATCTTTTTTCTGATAAATCAATTCATCTTCTTGAAAAGAACTGATAAACTGCCTTATCGCTTCAACGGCAATATCTTCCAGTCCTTGTTTTTGGTTTTTTACAAATTCTTTTAATTTACTCTCTATCTCAGGATTTTCAATCTTTAATGTAATCATTGATTACTCCATTTTTCAGGTATTTATATAGGTGCATATACTAGTTAATTATAACTTTCTAAAAACTTAAATCGAACAGTTGACCCCTCTTGTTGCTTCAATTTTACTTTTTGCATAAGTTTTATCCTCTAAATTTATTTGAGTATGCCATCACTGACAGCTTGATCTAACTTCTTCTCCATGCAGTTCCAGAGGGCTTCACTTCCGTCGTTGATGCGTTGTCTGTTGAGCGCAAATACTTTCTCTTTTGGGACATTGTAACTTTTCCAGCTGTGTCCACTGCCGTGGAGGTTATGTAGCAGAGGCGGGACTCTATCTACCGCTCTGGCAAACTTGGCTTCTGCGCTCTTGGCATTTTCAAACTCATCCCATAGGGCAAAATAGTATCGTGCTTCCTCATCAGGCAAGATATCTAGGATGCGTTTGATGCCTTGCTTCTCCTTTTGTGCGACTTCTTTCGTCTCACTGTGATAGACCACGGTATCCCCCGCATCGATCTCGCCTAAATCATGAATAAGTAGCATCTTGATGACTTTGTCGATGTCTATCTTTTCATTGGCGTACTCTTTTAGCATCAAGGCTGAAATGCAAACATGCCAACTATGTTCCGCGGAATTTTCAAAGCGATCAAGTCCTACAGGCTTGGTTTTGCGTGCAATATCTTTTAGCTTCTCTATCTCTATCATGAAGTTGATGACTTTTTCTATATTTTTCATATTATTCCTTATTCTTCTAATCGCATCTCGCCCACAATACAACAAACAGCACTGCCAGCTATCATGATACGATCCCCTTTGAGTTCACACATCAACTCTCCGCCTCTCATAGAGACCTGTTTAGAAAAGAGCTTATCTTTTCCACGCCGCTTCGCCCAATAGGGCACAAGCTGGGTATAGGCAGAACCCGTCACGCTATCTTCATCCACACCATAATTGGGTGCAAAAAAGCGACTAACAAAATCATATTGATCATTGGAAGTAGTGATACACACACCTCGTAAATCTAACCTTTTCAACGCTTCAAAATCTGGCTTGATCGCTCTTAAATCTATACCATCTTCAAACACTACAATATAATCCACGCTCTTTAATACTTCAACAGGTTCGATACCAAAAGCTTCAATGATAGTGCTAGGCGTTTTGCAAGTCACAGGAGCTTCACTCGGAAAATCCATGATTATGAGATCGTTCTCTCTTGTGACACGCAATGCTCCACTGTTTGAATGAAAGACGATCTCCTCTCTATCATGATCCAAAAATTCAAACAACACATACGCACTCGCCAATGTCGCATGACCACAGAGATCTACCTCTTTAGTCGGTGTAAACCAGCGTATCTCAAAATCCTCACCATTAGGAACAAAAAAGGCGGTCTCAGAGAGGTTATTCTCCATCGCTATCTTTTGCATCAGATCATCCTCTAGCCATGAGATAAGTGGCATCACACACGCGGGATTTCCTTCAAAAACTTTGGTGGCAAATGCGTCTATTTGATAGAGTTTTAGGGTCATTTGGATCCTTTACATCTTTATCTATGCTTACAATATTTTACCATTTTGGATCAAACGGAACTCTCTCTCCATCGTTGGTAGTGTACTCTTCAAGTGAATTTTCTTTAGATTGCACTACCACGTATATCACCATTTCATCGGTGTCTACCCTTTAAGAGGTGTTTCAAAAGTTGGTTTAAATTCTCTCAATAGAAGCTGATAATAGTTATAAAATTGCTTTGCTACTCGACCGCTTCTTATTCCTTTTTGCATAGCATATCTTATCGCTTCTTGATGTATTTTATGCTTATCAGCTTTGACATCGCCGAAATAATTGTCAACCATTTTTAAATAGATTACTTGATCTACTGAATAAAAAGATAATGACAAACCAAATCTATCTGAGAGTGACATTTTTTCTTCTATTACATCTCCTAGATGAATTTGACCGTTAATAACTTCTTTGTTTACATTATCACTCATTTTTTCCGAAAGTAAATGTCTTCTATTTGATGTTGTATAAACCAATATATTTTTGGGTGGTGCTTCAATGGTTCCTTCTAATACACTTTTTAGCGCTTTATAACTAGCATCACCCTCTTCAAACGATAGATCATCACAAAAAATGATAAATTTATAGTTAAGTTCTCTAATCTCATCACAGATATCAAGTAAATGCACCAAATCTTCTTTGGGAATTTCTATGACACGAAGTCCTTGTGTATGATATCTCTCTAAAAGACCTTTTATGATCGAAGATTTGCCCATACCTCTAGCACCCCAAAGGAGCACATGATTGGCTTGATATCCAGATAGAAATAATTCGGTATTAAGGCATATCTGCTTTTTCTGCTTATCTATACCAATGAGTGAATCAAGAGGGATAAAATCAATATCTTTAATTGGTTTTAGATATTTTTTATGTGTACGCCATACAGCTGCAAGATAGTTAGACCAATCTATTGAACTATTCATGTATACTTTTCCTCTTTCAATACAAGTCCTACCAGTTTATGAACAATCGGTGA
>JALULO010000247.1 GCA_027056215.1 Campylobacterales bacterium
AAACGAACCGATCCGTGCAGAGGTGCTGAAACATAAAGGTATTCTCGCTGCATATCGTAGTTCTTTTTCCAAAGGGATTGCAGATCAGTTTCATGACAAAGCATTTTACTGGACAGGTTTTTCAGCCAGAGTACGCCTTTTTGTTGTGTGTGATAAAGCCACGAATAAACCAACTTCCATCTTCGACTATGCTAATCCTGCATTTAAAGGAAAAGGAGTGATTGCCAACCCGCTTTTTGGTACAACCACGTCGCACATCGCCGCACTGTTTACGATTTTGGGTGATGAAAAAGCCAAAGATTTTATGCAAAAACTTAAAGCAAATGATATCGCTATCTCCACAAGCAATGGAGAAAGTGCCGATTTTGTCGCTTCTAAATCATTTGATTTTGCACTGGTGGATAGTGATGATGCGATGAGTCGTCTGAAACAAAAAGCACCGATAAATTTTGTCTATCCTGATCAAGGAAAAGATCAAATCGGTGCGTTTGTCGTACCAAATGCTGTTATGCTCATACGTGGTGCACCCCATCTAAAAGTGGCTAAAAGATTGATCGACTATTTGCTCTCTAAAAAGACAGAAGAGAAACTTGCCTTTGCCGAATGTGCACAGATTCCTCTTCATGCAGGTGTTCCTATGCCAAAAGGACTTAACTCCATCAAGAAAATCAAAGTGATGCAAGTTGACTATGCAAAAGTAGCCAAAAAGCTGGTGGGGATTCAGCCATGGTTGAAACAATGGTTGCGTAAAAACTAAGATGTTTAGTCGTTTCCTGCTGATCGTTACCATCGTTTTGATTGGTATTATGGTGGTTTTGCCAGTAGGTTCGATGATAGTCAATACTTTTTATACTGAGGAAAGATTTGATTTTTCAACTTATCAAATATTTTGGCAAAGTAGTAGCCTTCAAAGTTTTGAAAATTCTTTCTTATTGGCTAGTTTGGTAGCTTTTGCATGCACTGTTCTAGGTGTAGTCATCGGTGTTTTGCTTGGTAAGATGAAACTACCTATGAGAGGAGTGTTTTTGATTTTATTTACGATTCCTCTTTTGATACCGCCCTATATTTTAGCACTCGGATGGTTTGACTTGATAGGCAGAGAAGGATTTTGGGGTGAACTTCTTTTTGGGTTTTGGGGTACGTTTTGGGTGCTTTTTTGTGTCTATCTTCCTATACCATTACTTTTAAGCGTACTTTTTTTAAGGCAGATCAATCCACGTCTTGAAGATGCTGCTAGGTTGGTGACTGGTTGGGGTGGTGTATTGCGTGCGATCACGCTTCCATTGATCACTTCGGTGATAGTACTTTCCTTTTTACTCGTTTTTATCCTTGCTTTTGGAGAGCAAAGTGTTGCAAACTTTCTACGGTTTGATGTTTTTTCACTGGAGAGTTTTACTTATTTCAGTGCTTTTTATGACTTTAAAACTGCTACCGCACTTGCAATACCGATGGTTGTTGTAGCCCTGTTATTTTTATTGGCAGAGCAATTTTTTGTTCATAAACATCTTTTTCGTTTTGATTCTTCTCATTCCGTGGAGATGATTTCGTTGGATAAGTGGAAGATAGTGCTTTGGGCTTTTTTGATTTTTTGTGTTACTTTGGTGGTGTTGTTACCATTTGGTGCACTTCTTTATCAAGCCGCAGATTGGCAGATACTGCATGAAGCATTTATGAAAGCCAAAGCACCGATTTTTAGAAGTTATCTCTATGGATTTATCGCCGCAACTGTTTTGATGGTAGTGGGATTTGTTGGCGGTTATCTGATAGAAGAGAGGGTGTCGGGATCGCGTGGCTATGATGCTGTACTGATTTTTCTTTTTGCACTTCCCTCAACAGTGATAGGCATCGCCCTAATCCTCTTTTGGAATAAACCTCTTACCAACTTTATCTATACCACACCACTTATCATCCTTTTTGGTTATGCTGGTAAATACCTTGCTTTGACGACAAAAATCTCCCAAACAAGACTCTCCCAAATCCCACGTTCACAAGTCGAAGCCGCACAGATAGCTGGTGGGAATGGATGGCAAATCTTTCGATTGATTCTCATGCCACTCTCTAAAAAAGCACTCATCGTTGCTTGGATGATCGGGTTGATCTTTTCGTTACGTGAAACAACCATCACCATGCTTGTCTATCCTCCAGGTCTCGAAACACTCCCTGTTTATACGATGACACAGATGGCAAATGGTGATCCAAAAATCATTGCTACACTTTGTCTTTTTATGATCATGATGGTATTGCTACCGTTGGGAATTTTTGGTGTATGGAAGGTGCGTTATGATTGAGCTTAAAAACATCACACTGGTTTATGAAGGTAGGAAAGTTTTACAAGAGTTTAGCCTTAAAATCCCACCCAAAGAACGACTGGTGATACTTGGAAAATCAGGCAGTGGAAAAACTACGCTTCTAAGACTGATCGCAGGATTTGTCGCACCCCAGAAAGGGGAGATCATAATCGATAAAAAAGTTGTTGCTAAAGAGGGTAAAATCCTTATACCCCCAGACAAAAGAGCGATCGGTATGGTTTTTCAAGACCTAGCACTTTGGCCACACATGAACGTAGAAGAAAATATCGCCTTTGGACTCAAAATCCAAAAAATACCGCAAAAGATTAGAATAGAAAAAGTCCAAGAGATGCTTCAGCTTATAGGACTCAACGGATACGAAAAACGCCACATCGACCAACTCTCCGGAGGACAGCAACAACGCGTAGCACTTGCTAGAGCACTTGCCGTTTCACCCAAAGTCCTATTGATGGATGAACCACTATCTAGCCTCGACCCTGAACTAAACAGGAGACTCAGAAAAGAGATAATCAGACTTCATGAAGTGCTGGGATTTACACTGGTCTATGTGACACACAGTGAAGAGGAAGCGGAGGAGATAGGGGAGCGGAAGATTATATTGAAGTAGAAACTGTTTAAGCTTCTACTTTATTTTTCATTTTTTAAGAGAAATCTTATACAAACTCTAGCTCTTTTTTCTTTTGAGTTTTGTTTCTTGTTTGATACTCTTGCAGTAGCAAGTCTAAAACATCAAAAAGATTTGATGTGGCTTTTTCTGAATTGGCAAAATTTTCAATGACTTTATTGTAATTATTACGTAATGTATCATTTTTAAGAAATTCTATCGCATGATTGACATGTGAATGTACTTTCATATGAGGTTCATTAAGCTTTTGAAAACTAGATAGTTTTCCTAGTATATTTTTGCCATCTGTTTTTACCCATTTTCCAAAATCACAGGTATCACTTGTTTTTAATGGTATATCTTTATTTTCATTGAGTATTGCATTATAATTTTTAAGTTTATAAAGCAAGTGAGATGCCTTTGTATAACTAAACTTCATAGACAGTGCTATAACAGAAGATTCAGATTTTATATCATCGACATTTTTTATTAGATGTTCAAATTCCATCTTGAAATTTTCTAAACTATTAATTGATCCACTTGATGCTTGTTGTGCTTTTGAAGTTGCATCATTCATTGTTGTACTATTTTGTTTTAGTATATTGATGTTCATCTCTATTTCAGTGGTTGCTTTTTGTGTTCTCTCTGCTAGTTGTCTTACTTCATCAGCAACGACGGCAAAACCACGACCATGTTCTCCCGCACGTGCTGCTTCTATCGCAGCATTTAGTGCGAGTAGATTTGTTTGATCTGATATATCCTTGATTAGAGATATGATTTGACTTATCTCATCAACACTTCTAACAAGATTTTCGGTATCCTCTTGACTTTGAACTAACACTTCATTTACATGGGTTACTGAATCAATAACCTCTTCTGTACTTTTTGATATTTTATCTATATTTATTGTGGTGTTAGAACTAATATCTTCAATATTTGAAAGTACCTCTAGGTTTGTTGTAAAACTTTGTTGAATATGCGTTAGGTTTGTTGTTGTTCCATTTGACATATGTGTTACTAAAGTTACTATTTTATCGTTTTTTTCTAATTCTTGCTCTGTTTTTTTGATATTTTGTTTACTTGCACGCAGATGTGTATTTGCTTCATTTGTGGCGGTATCTGCACGATTGAGTATCTTATCAATCGTTCGAGCTGTATCAGCTAATTCATTTTTGTCATTATTGTTGATTCTAGCATCTAAGGTATCAGAAGAGAGAATCTGATGTACTTGTTTGTTTATAGATTTGATTGTGTTTATAATGTTGTTTTTTAAAGCAAATAAAATTCCTAAAACAAATAGTCCTGAGAAAAGCATCTGTATTATAAACATGGTTTTTGTATTAGTTAAATAATCATCAAACTCTTTTTGTGCTTTTTCATTTGCCTTTGTAAGCGCTTTTAGATTTTTAAGTGTTTTGTTCCTTAGTTCTCTCCAATGTTTAAGCCTAGTTGCAAGGTCAGTTTTATCTAAAGTTTCTCCCCCTTCTATTTTAGTAAATAGTTGTGTAGCAAAACTTGTTAGTGTAGAAAATTCGTTGTAGAGTGTTTTGTAGATATCTGGATCTAGTTGTTTTAGTTTATTCATAGAAGTTTCAATTTTTACTATACCACTTTTCATAGCATTTAACGGTTTCTTTTTGTGCGGATGCATAAATAGTACACCAGACGCACTATTGTAGAAGAGTCCGCCTATTATGATAGATTGCAGGTAATTATTTTCTTTAGCAATTTTATGTGTATCGCTATACTTGGTATAAATACTATTTAGTGAAGTGTAAGTATTAGCACCTATCAGTAGTAGACCAATTATGATAGAAGCAGTTAAAAAATTTAGCTTTTTTGATATTGTTATGTTGTTAAACATATGTTTCCCTTTTAAAATTTGTTTCTAAAATTTATATTTGATGACAAGTTTTGTCATGTTTTGAGTTTTATCTTTGCCTTTATAGCCGTCAAACTCAGTTTCTCTTTGAACATTTGCCAGTTTGAAAAGTATATTTTTCTTTGGTTTATATTTTAGAGCGATGTCAGTTTCTGTCGCATCTTTTTGAGCGTTTTTGAGTGATGACTTACTATAGTTGCCATGTGCTACTGTTAGGCTTAGATTTTTTGGGAGGGTTGTGCTTAAATTTGATAGTTTATATTTTCCTACAAGTTTTATAGCAGTTACATCTGGACGATAAGCATTTTTAGAGTACACCATGCTTGTATATGCAGGATCACCACCCCAAACATTTAGCATCGCATTGCCATTGCTTTTGTTGATAGCGAGGATTACTTGTGCTCCTTTGTAACTGGCAGCTCCTTTTACTCCAAAAAGCATAGGATTTTCATCTAAATCTTTGATATTTTCATGCATGATTTGTGCACCAATCATAGTTTTGACACCATTTTTCAATTTAAATTTTGCCATACCATCAACATAGGTAATATTTGCTACATCATAGATAAAGTATTCCCAAGCTTGAATGGAACTGTTTTTAATTGATTTATTGATAGCACCCACGATTGTCATGCCTGCGGTATTGTCAATATTTGATATTTTTCCAAAATTTACAAACTTTCCTCTTCTTATTTTAACTGGAAGTGCCTCATCGCCTGCTAAAGTTTCGATCTCTTTTTCTTGATCTACACTATATACTTTAACTGCACCTCCTGTAGTAGTTTTTTCTGCTATACGACTCCAATCTGATATAGCTCTTGCGCCATACGCCATTTTTGTGATGTGAGCTCCAACTACGATAGTATCATCGAGAAGTGCTTTGGATGAGACTACACCTCCTTCATATAGATTTGGTACAGTTGAGATAGTGTTTTTTGTCATAGGTGTATTTAGTTTCATATGCCCGACTTGAGCTTTGAACTTTGGATTTTTGTATTTAATATAAGCTTCTTCGATATTTGCTTTGGTTTTTAAGATAGTAGTTTTATCTTTAGTTTTTTCGCCCATAAATTGACCATTCGCAATTTTTGCACTCTCATCAGTTTCTGTCAAACCAGTATCTCCTACGACATAACCTGTTACTTTGGCACTAAAACCATTTACTTCTGGTGTTTCGTAACCACCGTTTACATAGTAGGTACTTCCTGTTGTTGTATCGTAGCCGTTATCTTTGCCATCAATTACATGAAGTAGTTTTATATTGCCAATAAATTTACCACCTTTGCTTTTTTGTTTTTTGTTACATGTTGGATGAAGTACACCATTTTGTGTACTATTGTCTATCTTTGGAAGGTGTTTTTGATTCACTTTACTGAGTTCAACCGTGGAAACTTTGGTAGTTGGAGCTTGAGTCAATGGTATTGTCTCTGCAGTTTCAAGATTTTCAATATTTTGATTGGTGTTTGTTGGCACATTATCTATCTTAAAGACGCTTCCATCTGCATAATACACAAAGCCATTAACTTTGTCATACTTTATGACAGTTTTATCACTTGCTAAAAGTGCTACACAAAGGCAACTAGATATTGTTATAGTGGATAGTAATTTCATTAAGTTTCCTTCTATTGTTATTTTATTTATGCGGTTAAAATCGTCATTTTAAAAAATAATTTTAGTTCTGAAAAAACTTTAGAAGATATCGATTAATTTAGTCAATTTTTTTCTCAAATGTTTCAAAATGACATAAAAAGTAAAAAAAAAGTATTGTTTTACAATAAAATTAACTATGAACCATTTTTTTATGCTAGACTGAACTTATAAAAAATATTAAAAGGATGAAGAAATGAAAAATTTATTTAAAGCAATTTTTATACTGATGATGGTTATGAGTAGTAGTTCACAAGCATGTGATATGACAACAGATTGTACTGCGATGAGTGAACCATGTGCACCTATCGATCTTTGTGCCGAGCCTTGCGATCCGATTGCTGATTAGAGTGGTAGGGTGGGAAAATCCCACCTCTGTTTTCTAGTAAAGCCTGTGAATATTCTCCAGCAGATTATCTACCGTGATATCCTCTCCGTGCTCTTTAAGAAAGTTGTTGAGATATTTTTCACTCTCTTGCATACCACCTTCTTTTTCGATGGCTGTTAGCTTTTTATAGATTGGGTCGAGTGTATCGGTGACGTGTTTTGAGATTTTTTTTCGTGATGCTCTATAGCCTGTTGTTTTATCGTCATCGTCTTTGATAGGCTCAAAGTCGGTAAAAACCCAGTAGTATCTGCCGTCTTTTGCCATGTTTTTGATTGCGGCGATAAGATTTTCACCGTTATGCAAACGATCCCATAAAATTTTAAATAATATCTTTGGCATATCAGGGTGACGGACTATGGAGTGTGGCTGCCCTATGAGTTCCTCAGAGGAATAGCGTGAAATTTCTGCGAAGTAGTCATTGACATAAGTGATAATACCTTTTAAATCAGTATCGCTTTCAATATAGACATTATTTTTGAGTTCTATTTCTTCATTGATTGGTTCTGGTCGGTTCATAAGGTTCTCCTTTTAATCGATTGATTACGTTATTTGGCTATTAACGCTTTTACATATCCAAATATCTGATAAGACCTGTTGAAAGTTTTTCAAAAGGCAATATCTTCGTGCCACCATTTTTCATCATAAAAAGTTTGGCATTTTGTTGATTTTCAAATGGTATCAAATCATCTCCGTGTGGTCCGATAATGTGACTTCCAAAGACATATACCGCTTTGGGAGCTTCTATTCGTCTACCGCTTATGTAGTCTTGGACATAGATTTTTGAGATATTAGCATCAATAAGTTTATGTCTTTGAAAGTAGTCTTGATGTTGGTAGACTTGCATCATCGCTTTAACAGAAACAAATTGTATTTTTTTGCCATTTTCCAATTTGGCTTCTGTCAGCCAGTTTTGATATTTTTTTAGTTGCAATAAATAAACTGGATCAGTTGCATTTTGATCAGCAAGTTTGATTTCACCACCATAGATTGTACCAAAAAACAGAGCGATTAAAAGTATTATACGCATATGTAACTCCTATAAAAGATCTTTTTTCCTAAATGCCATATATCCAAAGTACGCAAACACTGCACCGATGATAATTGGGTATATGATAGCATAAAGGATTAACAATTGTGTGCCGAGTGTATCTAAAAGGTAGTAAGCTACAGGTCCTATGACGGTAAGTTCAGGATCAAACAGGGCAATAGCTCCGATTCGAAATACTTCGATGGGATTAAGCATGGCGATTGTTAAAATCACATCGTCGTTGATACGATTTTGCATCATTAAGCCAATCAGTGCTATATCGATAAATGCAAGTAAAATGATCCACACAACAAAGGAACTTCCAAGTGCGACATCAGTTGATTTAACGATAGATGATAGAAAAAATGCTATTCCCAAAAAAGTAAAACAAAGGGAAAAGAGTAAAACCGAATAGAGAAATATCATATTCCATGGTAAGGCTCCTCCTTTTATAAGTCCAAACACGACACCCATCATCAAAGCAAAAAACACAGGTAAAAAAACGGTTGCGAAACGCCCTATCATTTTTCCCCAATAATAATCTTTCAGTGAGACAGGGAAAGAAAGCATATACTCAAGTACATTACTTTCTCTATCCCCTGAAATAGATTTTACTGTAGTAATCAGAATAAAGATAGGCAAGATGATAATAGTAACTTGTATGAAGATTAAAAGCATTCTACTAAGTCCTGTAAAGCCCATCACTACAGCATCTGATACACCAGTAATAAAAAATAATGCCATCAATCCACCAAAAACAAGTGCATAGACATAAAACCACTTAGATCGTAAAGATTCTTTGATATCTAAATAAGCAATTAGAAGAAGGTTTTTCATTCTTCGCCTCCTCTTTGTTGGTTAAGTTTTTCAAGTTCTATGACTTTTTGTATTACTTTATTAAAATGTATAGTATGATGATTTGCTGGAAGTGTTTTTTGGGTATAAGCAGCAAAACCAAATGCCATAGGCGTGATAGAATCATCTGTATAAATTGCTTTTTTCGCATCAATCCATTGACCTGTTTTTGCATCAGTGATCCAGATCTTTGCTTGATTTTTCCATGGTGTTTTTTCTTCTTTGAACCATAAAACTGCACAGCCAATATCATCAAATTTATAACTTTTATGGGTTTTTGGATTGATTACTTGTACGGCAAATTTTCGTTCAGATATTGCCATTTTACAGCGTTCACACATGTCTCTGTCCCAGTGCATTTTTGCTAAACCAGTATTGTCTTTTTTACCACATCCTGAAAAGTTTATAAAAATTGCTGTTAGAAGTAAAAGACTAAATTTTTTCATCTTCTACTACCTTCCCCAAATCCATGTAGATTTTTCGGTTGACAAGTGACTCGATTTCATCAAGCCTGTGTGTGATAAAAAGTGTCGAACAATCGTTCTCAATCTCTTCTAAAAGAGTATAAAACTGTTCTCGTCCTTTAGGGTCGAGATTGGCAGTAGGTTCATCGAAGATTAAAATATCACTTTTTTTAGAAAGTGCAATGGCGATGAGAAGTTTTTGTTTCATGCCTCCTGAAAGTTTATAAAATGGTTTTGCAATATGACTTTTTAGATCTAGATCCATCCTAGATGCTTTTTCAAATATCTTTTCTTGTGAAATTTGTGAACTATTGCTGACAAAAATCAAAAGTTCTTTAATACTCAATTTTACAGGAGGTGGGAGTTGTGGGATAAAACTAATATGTTTGAGCACATCGACTCTCTCTTTTACTGGATCATGTCCTAAAACTTTTATATCACCGCTATTTAAATGATAAAATCCAAGCATTGCCCGAACAAGTGTGGTTTTACCTGCACCATTTGACCCCATCAGTGCAATGCGATCACCTTTGTTCATAGTTAAATTTATATGATCAAGAACGTATGTTCCCATAAATTTTTTAGTGATTTCTTTGGCAACAACTAACATTTTATACCAAATCTTTCAATCTGAAATCATAATTATAAGCATCTGTATGACATACATCAAAACATCTTCCGCACAACGTACAATCACCATTTACAACAACTTGTTTAGTGATTCCTTTTTCAGCACGTTTTTTATCGTATTTTGGTTTGATAAAGTCTAGTACATGATCTTCAAAACATGCATTTAGACAAGCTCCACAGTGATCACATTTATCCATATCCCACTGTACTTTAGTCATACTTACCCATCCGAGGATATTGTAAGTTGTACCGACTGGACAGATATATTTACACCAGGCTCTTCGAGAATAAAAGATTTCGATTGTTAATATAATAAGAACCCAAACCAATGCCAAACTCCAACCATAGGTGATAGCACGACTCATGATTCCAATTGGATTTAAAATTTCAAAGACTAGATATCCATCAACGGCTGCGGCAGTTAAAAAAATTGCCCAAAACACAAAACGAATATTTGGATTGTGTTTACGCTCTTTGATAAACTTTTTTCGTATTAGAATCTGATGAATACGTTCTCCTATCTCACTTAGTAGCCCATATGGGCATACCCATGAACAGTAGGCTTTTCCTCCTGCTAAAAAATAAAAGATGATAAGTGTTGCACTTCCGATTATGACATTTGTATGGATATGATGTTCCGCAGCAAAGATTTCTATTGCTGTAAAAGGATCAATAAGATGAAAACCTAAAAGTCTTGAACCATTAAGTGTGCCTTCCAAAAACTGTATATCAATGTGAAAAGAGAGGAAGAAAGCAAGATTGATGAGAATAATACTTAGCCATCTCCATGCTCTGATTGTAAGTCTAGTTTTACCTTTGTTGTTTTTATAATAAAAGGTTGACCAAAAAGGAGCATTGATTAAGTCTCTTACACTTGCATTATATCTATCCATCTTTCCCTCCTGCTATTGTAAATTATTTAGTAGCTGCATCAAGTTTGGATTGGAATGTTCCAATCTCTTTTGCAAGTGAAGCGAGTTGCTTATTGTTCATGTTTCCTAACAATCCGTACATCACATAATTTTTACGCTTACCACTTTTAAAATCTTGTAAATCTTTCAGAATGACTTCTTCAGTTTTACCAATCAATTTTGGTCCAATAATTCCTTGTCCAATATTTCCATGACATGAAGAACAATTTTTCTTATAGAGTGGACTAACATTAAAGGCAGCGATATTTCCAGCTTTTTCTTTTAATGCTCTCAATTTATCTTCAACTTCTTTGTCTTTACTGCTTTTTGTGCTATTTTGAACCTTGTTTTGTGTTTGCACGACAGGGGTCTCTTTTTGCGTTAATTTTGTATCTTCCATCGCTGTACTAGCTATCAATTTTTGAATATTGCCTACTTTATTAACGGTACTATCAAGTTTTGCCATATAGATATAAGACCATGCAGCCAGTACAATAGTGATTAGTGCGATAATGTGTTTAATCATTTTCTTTTCCTCATCTTTCTGATTTCTTTATTGAAGTTTGCAATTTCATTTGCAATGGACTTTAATTTTTTATCATCTATTTGTGATACTAGTTCTTTCATTAGAACGTTTTTACGTTTACCCGTTTTAAAATCTTGTATCCTTTGATAAATAAATTTGCCATCTTTGTCCAGTAGTGATGGACCAATAACACCGTTTGCATAATCATCATGACATGCAGAACACTTGACGATATAATCGTTACTTAGTCTTTTAAGCATGAGAGTGATTTGTATCTTTTCATAAGGTGAACGTATATTTAGATACGCATCAATAGTAGTTCTTCTTTTTGGTGGTTCCTCTGTTTCGTTTTTCTCTTTGTTGTAAGAGTAGTAGAACTGTCCACTATTACTTTTAGATTTACCTTCTTTTACATGGGTATTGACCGCCCCTGTAGTAACTTTTATTTTAGGCGTTGTGGCAATATTATCATCTTTGGCAGATTTTTTATTATCACCACATCCTGTAAAAAACAGTGTTGAAGCCAGCAATGGTATGAGCCATATTTTTTTATCCATTATTTTGTTTTCCCTTCCCATATATATCTGCATATGTAGCACGTGGTATAATCTTGAGTACATTGGTAGGGCATAATTCAACACATGCACCACATCCAACACAAGCTTCTCTGATTTCTGGAATCAATCCGCCATTTTTTGAGACCATACCAATAGCCTCTTTTGGATCTGGATGAAAAGGGCAAAGATCAGCACATATAGTACACTCTTTACCTCTAAATTTTTCAAGATCTTCTAAAACTTTCTTTTGTAATTTCTCTTTTTCACTTTCAATACCACTTATGAGTACTTTATGTGTTTTGTGTTCTTCTGTCGATAAGATATTTGTGTGATTATAAATCTTATCTATAGCGCTATTTGGTACCGTTTTGCCGTGTTGGGCTAAACACGCATTTTCATTTACTATAACTGCCATACCCATATGGACAAATTTGATGTTATCATGCTCATGATTGAGTGCTCCAGTTGGACAAGCAAGTATACATGGGAAGGCATCACAAAGATAACAACCTCGTTTGGTAGGATCAATATAAGCCATCCCTAAACTAGCACCACCATCGATATCCTCTAGTTCAATAGAATCATAAGGACATACCTGGAGACATTGACCGCATTTGATACACAAATGTAGATATTCCTCTTCAGGGACTGCTCCTGGCGGTCTTAACAATAGACCATCTGCTTTAAGCATTGGCGCATAGTAAATGCCTGTCGCTGCAGCAATAGCAAGCACACCGAGCCCTGTGATTTGTTTTATAAAGTCTCTTCGTTTTTTCTCTTTTGCTGTCATAGTATTTTTGCCTCCATCATTTTTGGATGTTTATCTGTTAATAATTTAACCGGCTCTGAAATAGGAGCTAGTTTTGCTAAAAAATTAAGTATTGATATGACTGGTGAACCATAAAAAAACTTTACATTTGGATTTAATAACCATAATTTATCTGCATAAAAATAGAGGTTATGTGCCGTATCACCTATACCGTCTTCATTTTTATCAAATCCTTCATAGTCATCCCAATAATTGCCATCCCAGATATTTTCTGTGACTTTGGTATTGTATGAATCATTGATAACGGTATCAATATTGCCTTTAAAAGTATTACCTTTGAAAATATTATGCAGACTTAAAGAATGAAAATGTACACCCTCACTGTTATAAAGTATGTTGTTGTTTTCAATATCATTAACAGTATCAGGTTCAAATGGTGAACGATCTAAATACAATCCTCTAGCACAGTAAATGATAGTATTATTTTTGATGATATAGTTTGAAGAATCTTTGAGTCCTATTCCTAATCCTGTTGTACCGAGGGAATTTTCGATGATATTGCCAGTCGCTATAGTGTCTCGTGAATACATAAAAAATATACCTACGGAATTGTGTACAAACTTATTGTCTTTAACGATGTTTTTTCCTGTATACATAAAATGCAAAGAGTATCTACCATATTCACCATAATTTTTTTCAATAAGATTGCCGTGCGAATACCATACTACAAAATCGCGTGATTTGGTAATATGATTTTTTTCTAAAATATTGTCATTGCTATACCAGAGTCTTATCGCATCACCTCTAAGTCCTAAGTCAAATGGTTTAGAGGTAATAAAATTTTTACTGATGTTGCTTTCATCTACTTGCTGTAAATCAATACCAAAAAGCACATCTTCTAAATGACAATTTATAACATTACAATGTTGTACTTTTGCCAGACTCACACCCGCATCTACTCTCTCATGCTGTGCACCGCTATGCCTAATAGTAAGGTTTTTAAGTGTGACAAAGGAACTTTTGATACGTATGACAGTACCATTTCCATCACCTTGAATGATTGATTTTTGGTTCTTTCCTATAATCATCAGAGGTTTATTGATAATAATATTACCGGTATAGAGACCTTCTGGTAGTTCTAACTTTGAGCCTTTTGGTGCATTATCTATAGCATCTTGTAAAGTATTTGCTTGTAAACAAAGTGCGAAAACAAGAAGGATCAAAGCTTTTTTCATAATAAATTCTTTTTTCTTTAATTTTGAGCTTTTAAGGCTTTTTTTCTAGAAACGATGGCTAACAAACTTAAAATACTGATTGCCACAAGTAGCCAAAATCCAAGACTTGGATAAGAGTGTGTTGTAAATTGTGCTACTTTTCCATCTCCAAAAACTGTTGGTGTGAAAGGTTTTATTTTAAAAGCACCCCATTCATGCATATGATGTCCAAACCAATATAACCAATAAGAATAAAAGCCTATAAAGATAAAAGGTAAAGCTACGGGAATCAACATTAATAGATTTAATAAAGGTGAACTATATAAGATAAATAAGACAAAAATAACTGCTACAAAAACCAATGCATAGGGTGCTAATAATCTTAAATAAGGTGCTCCTCTGTCCATTGGATCCATCCCAATAAAGTGGTTGATGGTTTCCATTTCAAAAACATCTCCGCTAAATCCATCAAAATGGTAGTAAACTGGAATACCATTTGGAAATGTTTCTTTTGGATAGTTTGGTGCTTCTAATGCAACATACCATATAGGGGCAGTTACAACTCCTACTTCCATATCTTCGTCAATTAATTTTTTTAAATGCCCCGCAACATCTTTGGGAACAGTGGGGCTGACATATTGACCTTTTGCATAATAATCCCAAACTTTTGTGCTAAGTGTTGAAATATTATCTGTTTTGCCTTCTTTTTTTAACTCAACTACATCATGTGTAAAGACTGCCGGAATGACAAAAAAGTAGAGTAAAATTCCTAGTGCCAAAAGTGCAAAAATTCTGGATTTGGTTAATGAACTATTCATCGTATCACCTTGTGTTTAGATTTTGTATTATAACATTTTTTGATATATTTACATCATCTTATGGTTATAAAATCAAATAAATATATCGAAGTGCTAATTTCTTGAAACAGAACAGATACATTGCTGTATCTATTCTGTTTTGAAGGTTTAGAACAAGTTTGCGTTCTTGTCTATCCATTTTAGATATTCTATAATATCATCTGTTTGAGCTTCACTCATACCTTGGTTAGGCATTCTGAGGTTAAAGTAGTTTGTCATAGATTTGATATAATCATTGTTATACATTTTTTCAGGATGCATAATCCATTGTTTAACCCACTTCTCACCATTTTCATGTCGTCCAAGAACACCGACAAGATCTGGCCCTGAACTTACTTTACCGATAACGTGACAACCGTTACAACCACCTTCTAGGTATGCTGCGTGACCACGTTGTTGTGCTGCACTCATAGGTGTCGCGATTTTTTTAACAAGTAAATCTTTTGCTCTGATTCCAACATCTGCGGTTTTTACCATATATTGCCAAATCATATTTTCAAAAAGAATTGCTTTGTTTGTATCGCCAGCTTTAATGGCTTCATCAGATTTTTTCTTCTCTTCTGCGATTTTACCATACTGATCTAGTGCATCTGTCACTAGATTTTTTACTGTAGGATACTTATCATAATGGTTGTCTTTTAAGAATTTCACAACGCTTTGGATGACTGCATCTGTTGCTTTGTTTGTAGCAACTGTTTTGTCATACTCTGTTTTAAGTTGTTCTGGAGACATTTTTGCCATTTTGAGTTTTGCTGCAGCTGTATATTTTTTGCTTGGATCTTTAACCAACAAATATCCCATCATCTCAAGGTGTAGTGCTGAACAGAATTCTGTACAATAGTAAGGGAATACACCTTCTCTATCTGCTTTGAAAGTTAAAGCAACTGTTTTACCTGGTTCAAGAGATGCATGTACATTGTATTGATCTACAGTAAAGCCGTGTGTCTCATCTTCTGCACGTTCTAAGTTAGTCAAATAGAAAGTGACAGTATCACCTTTATTTACTGTAACATGTTCAGGATTGATATGAGATCTTACCATCGTTCCATAAACATAAACATGATTGCCTTTTCTTACGATTTTCTCTTGTCCTGCAAGTGTTTTGCCTTCATGTATTTTGCCTGTAAAAGGATTGGTACCCATTTTATAACGTACATGTGTATGAAGCTTGGATGCTCTGATTGCAACTGCTTGATGTGGTTCACCTAAAGGAATAGGCATATCATAAAGTAATTGCATTTTTTTACCACGAATATCGATTAATTGATGATTTTGTGGATGCAATGGTCCAATTTCATTAAATCTATCGATTGCTAGTTTGTTCAATGCGATGATATACTCGCCTTGAGGATCTTCTGTTTTTCCTTCCATACCACAAAGGTGACCGATGTTATAGTTAACGTTTTGTCTATCTTCTACTTTACAAGTGAGATAATCCCATTTGACAACTTGAGAATCAACATATAAAGATGTATAGATTTCACCTTTATCTTTCCAATTTGGTCCAAACTGATTATGTAGTGGCCCGAGACCCAACTCTGCCTGACAATGCATCGCTTTTTTCATATCTAAGATAGGAATACCATAAGGATCTTTTCCTGCAAAATCTTTAGCTTTGATTAACTTTTGAATTTTATCCCAAGAGAAAACTGTCGCATGCGTATCTAGCTTACCGCAGACAACGATATATTTACCATCTGGAGAGACATCCACACCATGTGGAGATTTTGGTTCAGGAACCAAAAATAGTGCATTGTTTTTGACTGCAACATCGATTGGTATAACACGAGCACCATTGATGATTTTGACATTTTTATCATCTTTTGCTAATTCAGCCAACTTCTTCCAGTTGTATACATGCAAGAAATCTGTATCATTACGGCTACATCCCGCTTCAAAGGGAGGCATACCTTTTTCAATACCACCGGTATACATCTCTGAGTTAAAAGAGTTAGTAAAGCCCCATCCATAACATGCTTCTTTACCCGCATCGGATAGATCTTGCATATAAGGTGGCATTTCAATCGTAAAAGATTTTTTAGGAAGAATTCTTCCTTTCTCATGATCAAATTTCCAAACTGTTACACCGCCACGATAAGTCTCTTTGTACTCTTCAATCGGGTGATAGTTATTGTCAAATGGAGCACCGTATTGACAAGCTTCTAGGATATACTCTGAATTTGGTGTAAAAAATGCTCCACCATGATCAGATTTGAAAACTGGATTAACAACGATTTGTTTTGTAACAAAGTCGCTTAAGTCAATAACTGCAATTCTTGGATTGGCTTTGTCGTTGATAACGAGCCATTTACCATCATATTTACCATCTGTTTCTGAAATCGCTGGGTGGTGCGTATCACCCCATGTGATTTTCTTTCCACGAATATTACCTTCTGCAAGTATTTTTTTGGTGTCATCATCATAACCCCAACCTTGCCAAGGCTCTGGTGTAAATACACCTATATATTTTAAAATTCTCATAGATGGAACACCATATACCATCATCTGTCCAGATTGACCACCTGAACTAAAAACGATATATTTATCTCGTCCACCACTAGGCGTATAAGTTTTAGCAGCGGCTAACAGATCAGTCTGAGAAAGACCTCTTTCTTTCATGATCTTGTCAAGCTCAGTTGCAGCGTTACTAAACGTTACACCTACCATCGTGCCGATTGCAATCATCGACAGCTTTTTTACGATTGACTTCATCGTAATACCTCCTTTATAAAATTTCTACTACGGTGCGTATTATACAATTATTAAGAGTGATTATTTTTGATATAAGTCAAGTCATTAATTTAAATTGTTTTTTTAATGGTTCTATTATTTGACCTTTTAACGGAACCTATACTATAATTTTACAAATCTTACAGGAGTGTAAATGGAGTTTCAAATAGACCAAATCGACGGTGATGCAAGAGCGTGTACAATTTCTACTGCACATAGTACGATACAAACACCGGTTTTTATGCCTGTAGGTACTGTTGGCACAGTAAAAGCGTTGGATAGTTATGACATGAGTGAGATTTTACAGACAAAGATCATACTTGCTAATACGTATCATCTTTATCTTCGTCCAGGTGATGAGAAGGTTAAACATTTTGGTTCTTTACATGAATTTGCAAATTATCCTTATAGTTTTTTAACCGATAGTGGTGGATTTCAGGCATTTTCACTTTCCAATATATCTAAACCCGATGAGAATGGTATACATTTTAAAAGCCATATAGATGGTTCTTCTCACTATTTTACGCCACAAAAAGTGCTCGACATTCAGTATAACCTTGGTAGTGATATCATGATGATTCTCGATGATCTCATCGCCCTTCCTGCTGAAAAGGAGCGTATCAAGCTTTCGATAGAAAGAACAACAAACTGGGCAAAAGCTTCGATCGAATATCACAGGCAAAAACAACAAGAGGGTATCGGAGTAAATCAAAATATCTTTGCGATTGTACAAGGTGGTATAGATAAAGCGTTTAGAAAACTTTCAGCTACACAGTTAACGCAGATGGATTTTGATGGATTTGCGATAGGTGGTTTGAGTGTTGGTGAAGCCAATAAAGACATGTACGATACAGTTGAATATACAGTACCGTTCTTACCTAAAAATAAACCTCGTTATCTTATGGGCGTAGGAACACCAGAGGATTTGATTGAAAATATCCAAAGAGGTGTAGACATGTTTGACTGTGTTATGCCGACAAGAAATGCCAGAAACGGAACACTTTTCACATCTTTTGGTAAGATAAATATCAAAGGTGCAAAACACATTTTGAGTGATGAACCGATTGATAGTGCTTGTTCATGCCATACATGTAAAAATTACTCCAGAGGCTATTTGAACCATCTTTTCAAAGCAAAAGAGCTAACTTACTTTAGACTTGCTTCTTTGCATAATCTTCACTATTATCTGACACTTATGAGAGAGGTTAGAGAAGCGATACTTGCAGGAAAGTTTCAGGAGTACAAGAAGGAGTTTTATCGTAAAAGGAGTTAGTAAAAGCATACGCTATCAAAAATTTATCTGAACTCTGATACAATTATATAAATTTTAAGAAAAGTTAAACTATTTAAATATAGTGGGTTTGAAATGTATCATAATTTAAAAGATAAAACCATTTTGTATATAGAAGACGATGCAGTTGTATTAAAAAATATTTCAAAGCTTCTTCAAAACTATTTTGCACATATACATACTGCTGTAGATGGTGAAGATGGTTATAAAAAATTTCTTGAATATAAAGTTGATTTGTTACTTGTTGATATAGAGTTGCCAAAATTAAATGGTATCAATCTGATTAAAAAGATACGTAAGTTAAATAGTACTATTCCTATTGTTGTGATTTCCGCGTATACCAAAACAGACTATCTCCTTGAATCTGTTGAACTAGGACTTGATAAATATATCGTCAAACCATTTACCTCCAGAAAGCTTCATGAATTACTCAGTAAACTTGATGAAAGTTTTATGCATAGCAATAGTATAAGATTGAGTAAAGATTGTATTGTTGATAAAGCACAAGGAATAATCACAACACGTGATCAAAGTTATTCTTTGACTGTAAAAGAGTTAGAGTTTGTAGAGATACTTGCATCTAAAGGAAATGTTACTTATGATGATATTGATCTGATATGGAAGGATCAACCTCCAACATCATATGCGATTCGTTCTTTTATAAAAACGCTTAGAAAAAAGATGCCTGAAAATCTGTTAAAAAATAAACAGAGCTTAGGGTACTACATAGAAAAACAGCAGTGAAACCGAAAGTATCTCAAAAAAAAATCACACTACTCATAGTGCTTTTCCCACTGGCTGTACTTTCCATCTATGGGCTGATGTCTTATATCTTTATTTCGTATATGCAGGAAAATGATATCTCAAAAGAGGTGCGAAAATATGAGAATAATTTAGTTGAAAATCAAAAAAATATTTTAAAAGAGAAGACAAAAACATTTATAGCTTATATTAACTATTTTGATAAAAAAATCAATGATCAAATGACATCAGATTTAAAACATTTTGTTGAATCAAGTGCACAAATAGCACAAAACGTTTATCGTACAAATAGAAATAAAAGTACTATTGTTGCAGCATTGAGAAATGTTGGTTTTGGAAATCGAAAAGATAATATATTTATCATGAATACCAGTGGATATGTTTATCAGCATTTTGATAAGTCACTTGTGCATAAAAATATACTTCATGTCAAGGATATGTATGGCATAGAGTTTGTCAAAGATTTTAATCGTATTATTAGATATGAGGGAGGAGGTTTTGTTGGCTATAGTTGGTATAAACCAAATCTTAGTAGGGATGTGATGTATGATAAACTTTCTTATATTAAAAAGATTGGACATAGTAATCTATACATAGGTGCAGGATTTTATCTTGATGAGATATACAGTAAGGCAAAAGCGGATATCTTAAAATATTTTCAAGACAATGCACGTTTTGAAAATGGGTTCTTCTTTTTATTGGATAAACACAAAAATATACTCTTTTGTCCGGAAGATAAAGTTTCTTCATCCTTAAAAGAGTATGCGCAAGATGGTTTTTCTATAAATGAAGGTAGGATTTACTATAGTCAGTTTTATGAAAAATATGGTTGGTACATCGTAGGTGTGAAAGACCTTGATCAGAGCAATGTCTTACTATCCCAAAAGCGACCAAAAAGTAAAAATCTACATAGTGTTAAAAAAGATTTGATGCTTCTTGGTATCGCCTTAATCGCATCTATGCTGTTATCTTTATATCTTTCTTATATCATATATAAACAGTTTAGAAGTTATGAAGAACAGATCAATGATAGCCATGACAAGATGATGTTTCGTACAAAACAGGCTTTGATCGGAGAGCTTTTTAGTATGATTGCACATCAGTGGAGACAACCAATCAATAAGATAGCATCTATAGTAGCACTGATAAGAGCAGAATTACATAATGATAAAATAGACAAAAAAGAGCTCGATAAAAGTTATGAAGAGATTGAAGAGAGTATAGAGTACATGAGCGATACCATCGAAGATTTTCGTACTTTTTATAAACCTACTACAGTGCTTAAAGTTGTCAATCTTAAAGAACTTATCAATAGATCTGTTACCTTTTTAAATAATGCATTACAAAAGAAACAAGTTCAGGTAGTACAAAAACTTGCAGAAGATATCGAGATTAAACTTTATCGTAATGAATTTTTACAAGTTATGCTCAATCTCATCAAAAATGCAATCGATGCAACAGACATAGCGGGTGTTATTACACTAAGACTTTATCGTCATGGAAGACGCATTATCATATCTGTTGAAAATAGTGGAGAACCTATCTCAGAAGAGGTTATGAGAAAAATTTTTCAGCCATATTTTACAACTAAAAAAGATTCTATGGGATTAGGCTTGTATATGACAAAAATCATCGTTGAAAAGCATATGAAAGGTGAAATATTGATAGAAAGACTACAAGAAGGCACTAAATTTTTAATCATCTTATGATTTGATTATATAGCAAAATAATTAAAATAGTTTAAAAATAACACAACTTCGACACATCTTATTGTTACAATTTCTTTATCAACAATTAAAGGGGTTCCAATGGGTGATTTAAGAAAAGTTTCTGGCAAAGAGATAGCTTGTGCAATAGGTAAAACACCTCCTGCAATCACATACATGAAAAAGCAAAATTACATAGAGTTTCTTTTTATAAAACTTGGATATCTTTGTAATCGACTTGATTTAGATGAAGATGATTTAGTTGCGATGTATAAACTTAAACGCATTAGGTTAAAAACAATAGCACAAGGGTAAAAGTAAGATGATCCTTTGAGAAAAAGGATCATCTTAGAAAAAATCTTCATAACTTAAAATTCTAATTAACATTAACTTAACAAATATATTGTAGAATTTTCTTATATTTTTCAAAATAAGGATAATTCATGAAATTTAAATTTTTTTTAATAGCATTACTCGCTGTTGTGTTATATTCAACAAGCTCTTTTGCTGATACGTCTGTAAAACCTATGATGAAGCATAAAATGTTTCAAACGGTCGCAATGGATAAAGCTTCAATCTTGCAAAAAGGCGATGCCAAAATGTTTTGCCCACAGTGTGGGATGACACTTCCTATGTTTTATAAAACCAATCATGTCGCAGTTGTTAATGGTAACATAAAACAGTATTGTTCCATTCATTGTCTTGTTGAAGATAAAGAGAAGGGGAGTGATCTTAAAGATATTAAAGTGGTAGATATCCAAACACTTAAATTTATCCCAGTTGCAAAAGCATTTTATGTTGTTGGCAGTGATGTTAAAGGTACGATGAGCATGACAAGTAAGTATGCTTTTGGTACTAAAGAGGATGCTGAAGCATTTGCTAAAAAACACGGTGGAAAAGTGATGGATTTTAAAGCCGCTTATGCGGAAGCAAAAAAAGATTTTTCAAAAGACAGTGCGATGATTTCCAAAAAACAGGCGATGATGGCAAAA
>JALULO010000248.1 GCA_027056215.1 Campylobacterales bacterium
CTTTCTACTCATAATATTTCCCTCTCATTTTCTTGTGTTATTTTATCCTATTCTAAATAAGGATTTTGAAAATGTTGTTTGGTTTTTTTGGGGTAGTATACTTTTACCGCCACTTTCTTTAATTTATTCATTTCTAAAGCTTAACGAGGTCTGTTATGAGCAAACATGAGTCTCGTACTCATGAGGTTATTTCAAGATATTTCATCTGGAATAATGGGACTACCGTTCCCTTGTCCTCACGATTTAACTCCATTTAAAAAAAATAGAAAAAAATTACGCTATAACTGAAAAATAGCTTTCATGAAGGATATTGCAGTGTTAACGCAAGAAGAGATTTTAAAATATTTAAAAGAGTAAAAATCGTTAAAAAAAGATGAGTACCGTATCAAAAGATTGGGTATTTTTGGTAGTTACGCGCGAAATGAAGCAAGAGAAAACAGCGATATCGATATCGTAGTAGATTTTGAAAAGCCTGACCTTTTTAATCAGATAGGCATCATGCGAGAGTTGCGAGAAAAGTTTAACACAAAAGTTGATGTTATCGCATTGTGGAAATATATGAATCCCAAACTTTTAACCAGAATCCAAAAAGGTGCCATATATGTATGATAAAAGTCTGATATGTGACATCTTAAAAAAGATACTAAATAAGGTCTAGCTAAAGCAACACTTCCGATAAACACTACTTAAAAAGCACACTCCCCAATCTTAGCATATTTGCACCGCATTTGATGGCTAGGGGGTAGTCGTTGCTCATGCCCATGGAGCAGTATTTTGCACCTTGGTTTTGTAGGTTTTCAAAGATGGTGTAGGTGGTTTCGAAGCTTTTTTGGATTGCTTTTTGGTCTTGGGTGTGGGCTCCGATGGTCATGATGCCTTTTAGGCTTACGTTGGGGAGTTCTTCTTTGATTTTTAGGTAAGTTTCTTGTGCCTTTTGTGGTGTGATGCCGGCTTTTGTCTCTTCGTTTGCACTGTTTATCTGTAGTAGTATGGGTTGTTTTTTGGCTTTGACTTTTGCGCGCTTGTCGATCTCTTGTGCCATCTCATAACTTTCACATGAGTGTATGAGGGTAGGGGAGAGGTCTAGTAGGGTGTTGATTTTGTTGGTTTGTAAGCGTCCTATGAAGTGCCACTCTAGGGGGAGATCTTCAAGGTTTTGAACTTTCTCTTTCATGTCTTGCACACGGTTTTCGCCAAAGGCTCTTTGTCCGATGTTGTAAAAGTTTCTGATAGCATCTGCGTCTACGTATTTGCTAGCTGCTATGATTTTGATGATTTGGTGTTCGTTGGTTTCGAGTCTCACTGCTTCTATGCGTGAGAGTACTGCGTCAAAGTTTTTTTCATATTGTGTCATTAGTTTCCTCCGATTATACGTGCTATATCATTGTATGTGGTAAATGCCATCAAAGACAAAAGTAGTACCCATCCTGCAACGGTGAGGTTGTAAAAGATCTTTTCACTGGGTGCTTTTTTAAAGATGATTTCATAGAGATTAAAGACGATATGTCCACCATCTAGTGCGGGTATCGGGAGTAGGTTAAGCACCCCAAGATTGACCGAGATGAGTGCAGCTAGTGCGAAAAGTGTTGTGATGCCAACGGCTGTTGCTTGTGATGTGACTTGTACGATCGATACGATACCACCCATCTGATCAGCGGGGATGATGCCCTCTATCAGTTTTTGTAAACTTCGTACGATGATTCCAGTCGCCCAGATAGTTTGATTCCATGCATAGTGAAGGACTTTTGTGGGTGAATCAAGTTTGAGTTTTATAAAATCTCCTGTAGGAGCGATTCCGATCATCTTTTTTTGGATATCTTCACCAAATATGGACTTGGCATGGCTTACATGAGGTGTGATGGTGATATCTTTTTTTGTGCCATCTCGTAGTATGGTGATGTCAAGTGCGCCTTGTGATGTGGTGATGATTTTGCCGATATCGTCCCATCTGGTGATTGGTTGGTGGTTGATGGCGATGATTTTATCATTTTTTATGAAACCTGCTTTGGCTGCGGGTGAGTTTTTGGCAGTACCGCCAACAACAGGAGCCATAGCATCTGCACCGATGAGCGCGATGAGGATATAGAGTAAAAATGCCAACAATATGTTTGCAAAGGGACCAGCCAATAAGATGATGATCTTTTGCCATGGTTTTTTGGACATATAACTGTCAGGATCGTCACTCTTTTTACTGAGATCAAAATCATCTTGCCCTTTCATACGGACAAATCCACCCAACAGCACGGGGTAAAAAGAGTAAGTCGTATCTCCCCACTTTTTCTGTGCCATCGGTTTGGTGATGATGATAGGCATCCCTAAACCAAACTCTTCAACTTTTACGCCAAAAAAACGAGCCGCAAGAAAATGCCCCCATTCATGAAATATGATCAACAATGATAAAACGATTAGTGAAACAATGATACCCATCAGTTAAAAAATCCTTTAGTATACTCCCATCCGGAGTAGAGTGTTAAGAGTACTGCCATCCAAAGCAGTTCGTTGGCATAAGGCCAGTTCATGAGCAAAAACCCGATGGCAATCATCTGCAAAACGGTTTTTGCTTTTCCTGCAAAAGAAGCGGAGACATTTTTCCCCTTACTAGCCGCTTGTATACGTAGTCCTGTGATAAAAAACTCTCGCGTGAGGATGATAAAAACAGCCCAAGCACTGGCTCTGTGTATATAAACCAACCCCAAAAAACCAGCGAGCATAAGCATCTTGTCTGCTAAGGGATCGAGGATGCCACCAAGTTTGGTGATCTGGTTCCAGCTTCGTGCGATAAATCCATCGAAAAAATCTGTCACCGATGCTACCACAAAAACCAACGCCGCCGCATAATCAAGCCAACTAACATGGATACCCTCAAAAAGGCTATTTTGCCTATCTACTAGCAACCAAAACATCAAGGGTGCTAGGAGGATGCGTAAAAGGGCAAGCAGGTTGGGAAGATTTAGCATTTTGTGTTAAATGTCGTTCCACCCTCGATGAGGAGTGTTTGTCCTGTCATCCATGATGCTTTGTCACTGCATAAAAAGAGACAAGCACCTGCTATATCTTCTGGTTGTCCTATGCGTCCAAGTGGTGAAACTTGTTCTGTTTTCTCTTTGACTTCTTCATAGTTGACAAAAGCTTTGAGTGCATCTGTATCGATTGGTCCACCGCTGACGGCATTGACACGGATATTTTTTTCACCTAGTTCCATCGCGGCATAACGTACCATCGCTTCGACAGCTGCTTTGTTTGTTCCATGACCTGCATAGTTTTCGATGTAGGTGATATTTCCCGTAGAACTCATAGAGATGATACTACCACCGCCCACTTTTTCCATACGTTTGGCTGCTTCTTGTGCGCCAACAACAAAGGCATTGACTGTAGCGGTGTAGATGTTGTTTAAACCTCTTGGTTTAAGACGCATAAACTTTCCATATCCTCCAACAACAGGGCGACCGTAAATCATGGCGTTTGAGATGAAAAAATCAACACGATCAAAATCTTCATCGATTGCTTTGTAAAGATCTTTATACGTTTCTGGCTCTAGTATATTTAGTGGATAGTATCTGGCTTTGATGCCATACGTTTTTTCTAAATCAGCGGCTATTTTTTTCGCTTCTTCTTCGTTAGAATTGTAGGTAAAAGCAACGTTTATACCTTCTTTGGCAAACTCATAAGCGATTGCTTTACCGATACCTTTGGTTGCACCACTGATAACGAGTGTTTTATTTTTCATCTTATTAAAATCCTTTTATATCATATTTTTTGAGTGTATCTTCTATCTTTTTATAGTTTTCCGGGCTTGGTTTGACCAACGGTAACCTATACTCAAGATGTGGGATCAATCCAGCGATAAACATAGCCGCTTTGATAGGAATAGGGTTACTATCGCAAAAGAGTACTGTATTCATATCGTATAGTGCGTCATTGATCGCTTTGGATTGTTTATACGCTTCTTTCATCCCAAAATGGGTTAAATCTGCTATTTTATCGGGTAAAAGATTAGAAGTTACAGAAATCACACCGGTTCCGCCGTTTGAGATGAGTGGATAGTTGATCATGTCATCACCACTTATAACGGCAAGGTCAGGCTCTTTTGAAAGGAGTTCGACACACCTTTGTATAGAACCTGTTGCTTCTTTGACACCGTAAATGTTTTTGCACTCACGAAAAAGTTTGATAGTTGTTTGGGCAAAGAGGTCAACACCTGTTCTTCCCGGTACATTGTAGAGTAACACAGGGATTTCGATAGCGTTTGCTATAGCTTTGTAGTGTTTGTAGAGACCATATTGGGGTGGTTTGTTATAGTATGGTGTAACAGAAAGTATACCGTCAGCACCGTGCTTTTGTGCAAATATAGCCAACTCCACAGCTTCACTTGTTGCGTTGCTTCCTGCACCTGCAAGGACTTTGGTTTTGGTTCCTTTGCAGACATTGACAGCGATCTCTATACACTCTTTATGTTCATGGTGGCTTAGGGTTGCACTCTCTCCTGTTGTCCCTACAGGAACAACAGCATCGATGCCATTGTCAATCTGTCTTTGGATCAGTTTTTCGTAGGTCTGTGTGTCTACTTTGTTGTCTTTAAATGGTGTGATAAGTGCAGTCATAGCACCGGTTGGGCCATTCATCATTGCTCCTTGCGTAATATAACAGTTGTCGAATTTTTCTTCGTAAAGTATTTGGTTGCGATACTTTGTACCTCTTTTGGTGTTAACTTTGTCAATCTTTGTTCATACTCTAAAAGTGGTTTGATGTCGCCACGTGCGAAATAACTTCCAAAGATATTGACAAGTGTTTGTGAATTTTGCATACTGAAGATAAAATCTGATTTTGTATTGATTTTGACTTTATCAAGTTCTGCCTTTTGAACACCTTTTGTTTTGAGCTTTTCGATCTCTTCCCAGAGGATTTGTTCAACTTTTTCGGCTTTTACACCTGGGTTACAGACTGCCAAAAAGAGAAAGATCCCAGGTGCTTTTTGTTCCATGTTATAAGCAGATATGGAGTTTACGAGTTTAAGTTTGTCTATCAAGAGGCTATTTAAACGGCTGCTTTTACCACTGCTTAAAAGTTCACTGATCGCAGAGAGTCCGACTTGATCAGGGTTTTGAAAGTTTGGGATATGAAAGGCGATAGCAAGCATCTCAACTTGACTCTCTTTATCGATCTCTATACGTTTGGCTCCATCTTGTACTGGCTCAACTTGGTGTCCACGTTTGATATCACCACTGTTTTTGATTGCACCAAATCTTTTTTTGGCTTCGTCAAATACAAAATCGGGATCGATATCGCCTGCTACAACCAAAACCGCATTTTGTGGCTGGTAGTACATTTTATGGAAAGAGCGGATATCCTCTATCGTCCAGTGTTTGATATCCTCTATAAAACCGATCGGTGTCCAGTGATAAGAGTGGTAAAGATAGGTGTTGTTAAAGAGTCTAAAGTAAAGATAGCCAAATGGGTTGTTATCTGTTCTCCATCGACGCTCTTCGAGAACAACATCTCTTTCTGGTTGAAACTCTTTGTCTTTGAGATTGAGATTTTGCATCAATTCTGCAAAAAGTTCAAGCGATTTTGGTAGATTTTTAGAGGAAGATTTGATAAAGTACTGTGTATAGTCAAATCCTGTTGAAGCATTGTTTACGCCACCAAAACCTTTAACGATTTCATCAAATTCACCCGATTTTAGGTTTTTGGTGGATTTGAAGTTAAGATGTTCAAGCATATGTGCGATGCCACTTTTGCCCATGATCTCATCACCGCTTCCTACTTTATAAAAGATATCCGTTGTGATGACATCAGAGTTGTTTTGCATCGGTATGACAACGATTTGCAAACCGTTTTGCAGTGTTTTTGTGTAATGTTTTGGGAGAGTAGTTCCCATGCAGACTCCTAGTGTTAATAGTAATGCTATAAATATTTTAATCATGTTCTGTCTATTCCTATGATTTCAGAGATATGGTTTACACCATCTTGTTCAAGCCGTGTTAAAAGGCGCTGGTTGATCTTTTTTGCTAAAGAGGGACCTTCAAAGATAAAAGCACTCAACACTTGCACCAAAGAAGCACCGGCTTTCAGTCTTCTGTACGCTTCATCCCCATCGCTGATACCACCAACAGAGATAAGCGTAGTGTGCCCGTAAAATGTTTTTGCCAACTCTTCAAAAAGTGCAAAACTTTTCTCTTTCAAAACCGCACCGCTGATACCGCCAAAATCTTTGGGATGAGGCAAGAGCGAGTAGTCGATGGTTGTGTTGGTAGCGATGATCCCTTTCGCACCGTTTTGAAGTGCCATATCACAGATACCAAGTGCATCTTTGACCTCTAAATCAGGGGCGATTTTAAGTAGTATAGGCTTTTTGGTTAAGCTTGTGCCTAGTGTAAAAAGTTCTTTGATAAACGATTCATTTTGTAAATCTCTCAAACCTGG
>JALULO010000249.1 GCA_027056215.1 Campylobacterales bacterium
ATTAAGGTTATGTTTTTCAAGAAAATCTTGCATATTATTTATCCTCCTTTACAAATCAATATAAACATCTACAATCTTCGGTAAGATTAAATATCTCCCTACTTTTCAATCTACATGCTATAATATCGGCAATAACATCTTTATATTTTAAAGGTTCCCAATCATTAGGAAACTTAGCCATTATTTCGTGTAGTGTGTCTCGAATTGTATTTAAATCATGCTTAATAATTCTACCTTTTTTTATTAGGCTTTGAACATCATTTTTTAATATATATCTACCTGATAATATTACATTACATCTACTATACTTTCCTTCTGAGAATATATCTGTATCCTCATTTATGATTTTATTATATAATTCTCCATCAATTCCATCAGCAAGGGCATTTCCAAAATCAATAGCATAATATCGTCTTATATCCGTTTTATCTTGTAAAATATTTATGTTATCTTGACTTCTATCACAATTCATAATATAGTTATCAATATGAGCAATATCTTTAATAAAACTTTTGTTATTTATCTTACCATCTAATGGTTCCATGGCATTATGCAAATACTCAATTCCTATATTTATACCATATGAGTTAGAAATATTATCATATGACTCTTGCTTAATAATTCTTTCATTATGTGCTATCTCTGCCATCTCGATAAAATTTTCATCAATTACTAAATATACAACTTCTTGAGGTGCAATCTTATACCCCAAGAATGTTATCAATTGATATGCCAAAATCTCGTTAAATATCCCTAAAGATTTTGGTTGCATTCCATCCTCTTTTGTTTTTAAAACATACTCTTTGCCATTTACACTCACAATAATAGGAGAAGAAGCACCAAAACCCACATCTTTTACAATCCTATCAATATAATATGCTTTTATATCACGTATCATCCCTCAAATGCCTCTTTTAAAACTGCTTGCATAAGAGTTTGGCTATTTGTTTTTGAACTGTTGATTTGCTCTTCAAGCTCATCACAAACTTTAAAAAGACTTTCTATTTTTTTGACTATTTCTTTTTGTTCTTTAAATGGAGGAAGTGCTATTAGTGTGTCTCCTATAATATCTATATTGAGATTTGGTTGCCCTTGTCCTCTCGAAGCTTCATCTAAAAACCATTGTGTTTTTGATTTCAAAATAAAATAAAAATATGGTTTAAAAAGCTCAATATTCATATATATAAATGCAGCTATACCATCATTAAAAGCAGTTGGAAAATTACAAATCTTTGGAATACCCAAAGTTGCACCACTATTTGTAAGCATTAAAGTTTCATCTGTAATATATCTTGTTTTATGCAATCCTGCTTCTTTTATAGAATATGTATGCCCTTGAACATACATATCTGTATCTTTTGTTAAATCTGCCACTTTTAGAAATGGAATATCTCCATCATAAAATCTTTTATCTCCTGCTGGTCTAGGGGAACCACCTCTAACAATATTCGTAATTATTCCCAATCTACACCACACCCACCCATCAGGAATATCAAAAGGTATCTCATCTTCATTGATTGGTGGCAGAGGTTTTTGTTTTTTGATTTTCTTCTCTTTTATGAGTTGCTCTTTTTCAGCTTTGATTTTTTCAAGTAGCATAGAAGCACTTTCAACATCAGGGTTTTGTTCTCGCCAAGAAGCCGTTAATTTTCCTTCTATTGCTTCTTGCAAGATAGACTGACGAAGTTTTTTTAGTAATTCTTGTTGATTTGATATTTCATTAGTAAGTTCAGCTTGTTCATTGTCCATTCTATTAAATAATGAAACAATTCTTAGCTGTTCTTTAATATCCGGCAAGAGGATTTCAACACTTTTAAGTTTTGTAACTGTTAATGTAACATTTGCCGCACCAGTCATCAAAGGCACTAAAATAATATCTTTTAATCTTGATAGATATAGATGCAAATACTGGGCATTCACTATATTTTCATCTTTTGGGATAACTGCTGCTAAGATTGTTCCAAGTGCAAATTTGCCCTCTTGATAATGTACATACTTTAAACTTGCATGTCCATGACCAGTAGAGGAGACAAGAGGTATACAGACTGCTTTTGCATCAAACTGATAAGTATCACAAGTTCTTCTATCTTTTCCAGTAGCTACAAGAGGATATTTACCCTCTTTCGCTTTTAACAATCCAGTTTTGCCCTTTTCTAAATCACATATTTCATCTAACCGAACAAAGCTCCATTTAGACATTAGATAATTCACTTTTTAATTTGTTTAATAGTTCATCACTTTTTACAAATGATTTATGCAACATATCAAGAAGTTCGGCAGATGAATATATCTCTTCTTCCTCCTCTTTATGAGGATTTTTTATATCAAGATTAAAACCACTCTCTTTTATAGTTTGTATATCCACTTTCCAAGCTGACTCATTTTCTTTTCTATCTTTCCAGCACTCTTTTAAACTATCAAATTCACTTATCTTGATTGGCTTAGTTTTAGAGTAAGACTTTTGCCCCTCTGGCAGTTTATGTTCATAATACCAAATCTCTTTTGTAGGAGTTCCTTTTGTAAAAAAGAGTAAGTTTGTAGCAACACTCGCATAAGGTTGAAAAACAGAGTTTGGCAGTCTTATGATGGTATGAAGATTACAATCCGTAAGTAGTTTTTCTCTTATCCTAGCTTTTACTCCATCACCGGTAAGTGAACCATCAGGCAAAACGATACCAGCACGACCACCATTTTTAAGATACTGAATCATGAGTATCAAAAACAGGTCTGCACTCTCCTTTGTTCTATAGTTTGATGGGAAATTTGTCTCCATACCGTCACTTACATTTCCACCAAATGGAGGATTTGCCAAAATGCAATCTACTCTATCTTTTTGAGTGATAGAAGTAAGCTCTCGTGAGAGTGCATCGTCATAAATGATATCAGGTACTTCTATATCATGAAGGATTAGATTTGTCGTGGCTAACATGTGAGGAAGTGGTTTAAGCTCTATTCCTTTGATAGATTTTTGAAGTATGGCTCTATCTTCTATACTTTTTACTTCATTGGCTCTTATATGCTCTATGGCAGAAGTTAAAAATCCACCAGTTCCACATGCAGGATCAAAAACTATCTCTCCAAGTTTTGGGCTTACCATGTCAGTTATAAGCTGTGTAATAGCCCTTGGTGTGTAAAACTCACCACTATTACCAGCACTTTGAAGCTCTTTGAGTATGGTTTCGTAGATATCACCAAAAAGATGTTTATCTTCACTACTGTTAAAATCAATCTCATTGAGTTTGTTGATGACTTGTCTTAGAAGTGTTCCACTCTTCATATAGTTGTTGTTACCTTCAAAAACTTCTTTGATTAGCAATGCTCTTTTGTTGGTTGAAGCAGAAGGAAGCGTTTTAAGCTCTGCAAAAAGTCTGTTGTTTATAAACTCTAAAAGCTCATCGCCTGTGATACCCTCATCATCACTTGCCCAGTTATGCCATTGAAGCTCTGTAGGGATTGGCGAAACATACTCTTCGCTGAGGAGTTCCATCTCAATATCTTTATCATCAAATATCTTTAAAAATATCATCCAGCCAAGTTGCTCTATCCGTTGTGCATCTCCGTTTAAACCTTTATCTTGCCTCATGATATTTTGGATTGATTTTATGATTCCACCGATATTTACCATCTGTTATGCCGCCTTGTATAGTTGTTGTCCTAACTGTGAAACTGCATGAAGATAATTTTCTTTCCCATTGAAAAGTTTGATGATTTCCATGGGAGAGCCAAACTCTTCTTTAAAATCAGGCAATTGCAACACTTGGATACTTTCGATATTTTCTATGCCTTCGTCTGCATATTTATCAAGTAGTTTATCTAAAACCGCTTTTGCTTCTTCACTATATTTTGTAAAATAATTTCTTTTTTTGACATTGTCCGCTCTCTCTTTTCGGCTCATAGGAGGTACATCAAAAGCACAATGGCAAATCATGTCAAAGATATCCATATCTTTACCTATCTCTTCTTTAAAATTTTCATAGATGATACCTCTTTCTTCAAGTTCATCTATGATTGCTTGTTTTTTATCGCTACTATTCCATTTGTTTAAAAAGTCATCGAGTGTAGAAAACTCTTTTGTCACTTGTTGTTTTGTATAGTCTTTTAAACTACCTGTTATGAGTTTTCCATTTGCATCTAAAAACTGCATTCGCTCATTTAAAACTGTAACATTTACACCATTTACAAATATCTTCTCTTTTTTTTCTCCATATGTTGATTCCGGCTCCCCGATAGTCTCTCCGCCTGTATCAATAGGAGGTTCCGGTTCAGTAGGTTCACCTTCAGGATCTACGATAGGATCAGTCCCTGTAACTACTTTTATACTAACAGGCTCGCCATCAAAGTCAGGGTCAGCAAACAAATCAGTAACATTTCTAAAATCCATAATCGTAAAAAATGTCTTGCCATACTCTTCATTTATCCGAGTTCCACGACCGATGATTTGTTTAAACTCTGTCATTGATTTTATATTGCTATCAAGCACTATCAATTTACATGTCTGTGCATCAATACCTGTTGTCATGAGCTTCGATGTTGTGGCTATGACGGGATAAGTTTCTTCTGGATTTGTAAAGTTGTCTAACTCTCTTTTTCCCTCTTCATTGTCACCTGTGATTTGCATGACATATTTTGAATTTTCTGCCATGAGGTCTGAGTTTTCATTGGCTAATGCTGTTCTCAGCCCTTGTGCATGTTCTATGTCTGCACAAAAAACTATCGTTTTATCAAATCGATCTGTTTTTTTCAAAAACTCTGTTATTCTTCTCGCCACTTCTTTTCTTCTCTCTTCAACCACCAACAGCTTTTCAAAATCAGAACGATTATATATCCTATCTTCAACATCATTTCCAAATTTATCTTTAAAACCTTTTGGAGGTCTCCAGCCATTTAAATCTATATCAAGTCCCACTCTGATAACTTTATATGGAGCCAAAAAACCATCTTCAATACCTTGTTTTAGCGAATAAGTATAAACAGGTTCACCAAAATATTCTATATTGGAAACCTCTTGAGTCTCTTTTGGAGTTGCCGTTAAACCAATATGAGTAGCACTCCCAAAGTAATCAAGTATCTCTCTCCAGGCACTATCCTCAGCAGCTGAACCTCGATGTGCTTCATCAATAACAATCAAATCAAAAAAATCACGACTAAACTCACGATAAGCATCACTATCTTCATCATAATTTGTCAAGCCTTGATAGAGTGCAAGATATATCTCATAAGATTTATCAATCTGTTTCTTTCTTATCACAGTCATCTTGTCTTTGAAGTGTCTAAAATCACCTCGTTTGGTTTGATCTATAAGGGCATTTCTATCTGCTAAAAACAGTATTCTCTTTTTAGTACCACTTTTCCAAAGTCTATGTATGATTTGAAATGCTGTATAAGTTTTACCTGTTCCTGTTGCCATCACAAGTAATATTCTCTTTTGCCCTTTTGCAATAGCTTCGACCGTTCTATTGATAGCTATCTGTTGATAGTATCTAGGGCTTCTACCACTACCGTCAAAATAGTAATCTTGGGTGACTATCTTCTCCTCATCTTCACTTTCGATACCTTTATACTTTTTATAGATTTTCCAAAGTTCATCAGGAGTTGGAAAGTTATCAAGTGAAAGTTCTGTTTCGATTTTACCATTTGAAAGAGTTTTATCATGCATATAAAATCCATCGCCATTGGAACTAAATACAACTGGTATATCTAACATAGTTGAATAATCAAGTGCTTGTTGTATCCCACTTGATAAGGTTTTTTTATTGTTTTTGGCTTCTACTATAGCGATGGGAATATTTGGCTTATAATAGAGGATATAGTCAACTCTTCTTGGATTACCACGAGTTGTTTTGTTACCTTTGACATAAATACGACCATCCGTAAAACAGGCTCTCTCTTCACCAATCTGATGCGGCTTCCAACCAGATTTTTGAAGTGCCGGTAAAATATATCGTGTTCTTATCTCCTGCTCTGTCAAGTTTTTTTTAGAAGCCATACATACACCCAATATTTAAAATTTATTTAGTTAAAAATATTATATCTTAAATTTATTATAAATACTAACTTAACCACCAAACAATAAAATTTTTAAAGCATATCATGGCAATATTTTTCAAATCTAATTAATCCAAAAGTCTTTGGGTTCATCGGCATTAAATTTGTATCCAAGTAAACTGATATAGCCTGCGTGTAACAGTATCCTTTTATGTGTTCTACCACCGTACATCGTATCACCGATGATAGAAAAACCGGCATATTTTAGATGGGCTCTGATTTGATGGGTTCGTCCTGTTTTGATCACAACTTTGACTTTGGTTCGTTTTCCATGGACTTCCAAAGGAGATACTTCGGAGATAGCTTCTTTGCCATCTGTTGAAACTTTAGAGTAAGCGGTATTGTTTCTTTTGATGGTTAAGAGTGGTTCATCGATCG
>JALULO010000250.1 GCA_027056215.1 Campylobacterales bacterium
ACATAATTGATTGTAAAACTGAGGATCTTTAATCTCAATATACTTTATTTCTAAAGGTAAGTTTTGCGCAATCCTGATATATCCAAATCTTTTTTTCTTAAAATAATGTACGTTAGAATGTAGCTTTTTAACAACTTTGGCAATCAATGAACGAGACTGTAATAAATCCATCTGAGTCTGAAGATGACGTAAAAAGACATTTTGACCACCGGGTACTTTTGTATTACCATTTAACTGATTCGTTTTTGGCGAAACTTCCACTGTTGCGTGTGTCATATAGATTTTTTCTGCAAAAAGAAGATGTAGTATTGTTGCTGAAACCATTATCGTTATAATCAAAAATATAGATTTTTTATAATCTGCTATCTTGTCTAAAATACTACGACGATAAAATTCTTTTTCATTGATTCCCATATATCACCCTTTATTTACTTGATAACCTGATACAACGTCGCTGTATTAAAAAGAGTATTTAACAATTCTAAAGACGGTGTCATACCATTTAATGGTAAGTTGATATCTTTTAAGCTGTTATGCGAAACATATACAATATCTTCTGGTTGTAATACAATATTAAATTGATTTAAACTTCGCATATCTGTTAAATCAACCTTAGCAATGTCATAATGACTTTTATTGCCACGTACAATCAAAATACTATTGCGTTTTGCAAAATCACTCAAACCACCCCTTTGCGCTATAGCTTTCAATGGTGTAATAAAAGATTGTTGGTTATAATCAAGTGCACCTGGGTCTTTAACCTCTCCCAATACATATATTTTCTGATTTAAGACTTCCACTTTTAATGCTGGGCTTTTTTCAAGATACTGACTATAAAGTTTATATAATCTATTTTCAAGCATCTCCTTTGTCATACCAGACACCTTCACTGTACCAACCAAAGGCAATAATACTGTTCCATTAGTACGTACTTCTATGCCTAAATCATCGCCTGTTTTTGGTTGTGTACTAAACTCAGGATATTGATAAAATTGTATAGAGATTCTATCATGAGGTTTAATGATATACTCATGTTTACTAAAAAACCCTGCCGAACAATAATGAGTTTGATTTTTACTAAAAAGTTGGTATTTATTTGAGGTACATCCGGTTATCAATACTAGTAAAACCAAAAAAATATTTCGATATATGAACAAAGCGATCCTTCGTAAAATAGTTATGGCAAAAATATCGACAAATACTTTTTTTTATTTACGAAAGATGAAGGATTATAGAAAAAAGATTAAAGATATGAAAAATCCATAACCTTTTTCTATCTATTAGAAGTTAAACATTGTATTTTGCTAAATACCACTGAATTGTTTTTAAGATACCGGTTTCAAAATTTTCCGCTGCTTTCCAGCCAAGTTCATTTTCTATCTTTGTAGCATCGATAGCATAACGCCTATCATGCCCTGCACGATCTTGTACAAAAGTTATCAAACTTTTGTAATTTTGAATATTGGATTTTGAATTTTGAATGACTTTGTTTGATGTAATAGGATAAACCTCATCCAAGATACTACATATTTTATTGACAATATAAAGATTATCTCTCTCATTTCGTCCACCGATATTGTAAGTCTCTCCTGATTTTCCATCATGATAAGCCAGATCTATGCCTGTGCAGTGATCTAACACATAAAGCCAATCTCTGATATTTTTTCCATCTCCATAAATTGGTATAGGATTTCCATGTAGGGCATTTCTTATGATAGTAGGTATAAGTTTTTCATCGTGTTGTTTTGGTCCGTAATTGTTTGAACAATTGGTGATGACTGTATTCAAACCAAAGGTATGATGATAACTTCTAACAATCATATCACTACTTGCTTTACTCGCGCTATAAGGAGAATTTGGAGCATACGGAGTCTCTTCTGTAAAAAGTCCTTCATCACCTAAAGTTCCATAGACTTCATCTGTAGAAATATGATGAAATCTACAATCTTGGTATTTCTCCTTATACACAAATGGTGCTTCCATCCAATAGTTCTTTGCTACATCAACCAAAATATATGTTCCATTTACATTGGTTTCGACAAAAACACCTGGGTTTTTGATAGAGTTATCAACATGAGACTCGGCTGCAAAGTGAATCACACCAAATATATCATGTTCTTTAAAAATCTCTTCTACCAATGCTCTATCGCGTATATCACCTTTGATAAAAAGGTAGTTTGGATTATCTTCTACTTCAGAAAGATTTGCCAAATCTCCAGCATATGTTAAAAGATCAAGATTGACAATCTTATACTCTTTATATTTTTCTAAAAAATAAGGAACAAAGTTACTACCGATAAACCCTGCACATCCTGTAACTAGTATAGTTTTGAGTTTTGAATTATGAGTTTTGAATTGTTGGTTATCCATTACTTACCTTTTTTATATTTTCTTGTGTGGTTTTTACAATTGAAGTGAGTATCTTTATAATTTCTTCAATATCTTCAAATAAAGATTGAACATGATTTTCTTGACTATCAAGATATTTTGTTTCTATTAACAGTTTTATCCAATACTTAGTCTCTCTTGCTTCTTTTGCTGAAATACTCATTTTTGATACAAAATCTGCTTTACTTTGTGCTGCAATTGCCTCGTTTACATTTGCACCAATAGACGTACCACACCTCAAAAGTTGCTTTGAAATAATATACTCTTTATGATGACTCGATAAAAATTGATACAATTTTACAATTCTAACAGCAAAAGCAAATACCTTATTGTAAATTATATTTTCATTCATAATTTAAAACTCATCATTCATAATTTTTTTGATACAGTCAAAAAGACTATCTTTCCAGTATGGAATCTCAATTTCAAAATCTTTTCTGATTTTTGCTTTATTTAATAGACTGTAGTGCGGTCTTGCTGCTGGTGTTGGGTACTGATATGTTTCTAGTGGGTTGATTTGACAAGAGAGTTTTGCCATTTTCATAATCTCTTTCGCAAAATCATACCAACTAAGGACACCCTCATCACTATAGTGATAAATCTCGGGAATCTTATTGTCTACTTTTGGTAAAATCTCAAGTATTGCTATTGCCAAATCTTTTGCATATGTAGGCGTTCCAACTTGATCATAAATAACACCAAGTTCATCTCTCTCTTTTCCCAATCGTAGCATCGTTTTAACAAAATTGTTTCCAAAACTACTATATACCCATGAAGTCCTGATGATGATACAGTTTTGAGCTTGTATCTCAAATATGGCTTTTTCACCTAAAAGTTTCGTCTCTCCATAAACAGAGTTTGGATTGGTAATATCATCTTCTTTATAAGGTTTAAAATTTTTTCCGTCAAACACATAATCTGTTGAGATATGAATGAATTTCAACCCTTTTTCTTTTGCAAGCAACGCAAAATTTCGCACAGCCTGATGATTTATCATCTCGGCTAGCTCTTTTTCTTCTTCAGCTTTATCAACCGCTGTGTATGCAGCACAGTTTATGATAGTTGAAATCTTATGTCTATCGATATATTTTTTTACAGCTTCACTATCACAAATATCAAGATTTTTTCTATCGGTAAAATAAAAAGTATCATCCTCGTTTATCAGTTCTTTGAGTTCACTACCAAGCTGACCCAAAGCCCCTGTTACCAAAACATTAGACATAAAGATTCTCACTAAAATCAAAGAGTTGGGCATCTTTTAAAAGTGGTTGCTTTGTATCTTTAGCAGATAGTTGTAACATCTCTTTATTCATCTGCCATGCGATATCGATTTGGAAATCATCAAATGCGATACCTCTATCACACTGCGGTGCATAATAGTTATCAACTTTATATGCAAAAGTTGCTTCATCACTCAACACAACAAATCCATGTGCAAACCCTCGCGGTACAAAAAGCTGACGTTTGTTTTCTCCTGTCAACTCAACACTCACATGCTGCCCAAACGTAGGACTTCCCTTTCGTATATCAACAGCGACATCCAACACGCGCCCCGTAATCACACGTACCAACTTTGTCTGAGAAAAAGGAGGAAGTTGATAGTGTAATCCCCGAAGCACTCCTTTGGAAGATTTTGATTCATTGTCTTGACAAAAACCAACTTTGAAACCTAAAAAATCTTCTAATTTGTCTTGTCGAAATGTTTCTACAAAGTAACCTCTTTCATCACCATGAACAGCAGGCTCTATCATCACAACATCTGGTATCTTAGTTCTTACAAATTTCATCTTTTTACTATTCCTTCCTTGGCACGTCGTAAGATATATTGACCATAATTATTTTTCTTTAATGGTTCACCAAGTTTTGCCAAAGCTTTTCGATCTATATAACCCATCTCATATGCTATCTCTTCTATACAAGAGACTTTAAGTCCTTGTCTATTTTCAATCGTTTGGATAAAGTTTGATGCCTCCAAAAGACTCTCATGTGTACCTGTATCAAGCCATGCAAAACCTCTTCCCATCAATTCCACATGCAATCTATCTTCCTCTAAAAATACTTGGTTAACATCTGTGATCTCTAACTCACCTCTGTCACTAGGCTTAATGGTTTTAGCTACAGAAACAACATCATTGGTGTAAAAATATAATCCCGTTACAGCATAGTTACTTTTGGGTTGGGTAGGTTTTTCTTCGATTGAGATTACTTTTCCCTCATCATCAAACTCTGCTACACCATAGCGTTCAGGATCATTGACATAGTAGCCAAATATCACGGACTTTTTTTGTGATTTTACAACCTCTTTACTGCGTTGCAACATTTCAGGAAGACCGTGACCGTGGTAAATATTGTCACCAAGGATTAAGCATACATCATCATCCCCGATAAACTCCTCACCTAAGATAAAAGCTTGTGCCAATCCATCAGGAGATGGCTGTACTTTATAAGAGATCTGCAAACCAAGATGACTTCCATCAGCAAAAAGAGATTCAAATGCAGGTAAAGCCTGTGGTGTAGAAATAATCAAAATCTCTTTAATCCCCGCCAACATCAAAACTGAAAGTGGATAATAGATCATGGGTTTATCATACACAGGAAGTAGTTGTTTAATCACCTCTTGCGTAATGGGATACAATCTTGTACCGCTACCACCTGCTAGTATAATTCCCTTCATGTTACATCCTTAATGTAAATTTTCTCTAATCTTTTCATATAAATCCAATATTTCACTTTTATGTGCGATAAAGCTATTTTTATTGGCTATCAGATGTGCTGAAGACTCCATGATATCTTCTACAACTTTTAAACCATTTTGTTTCATCGTAGTACCTGTTTCTACTATATCGACTATTGCATCGGATAACCCAACAATAGGAGCGAGTTCGATTGAACCGTAAAGTTTGATCACTTTTACTGCCATCGCTTTAGAAGAGAAGTAGTTTTTAGTGATATTTACCATTTTTGTTGCTACAGTGATTTCAGGCTTGCTGTAGTCTAATTCATCTTCATTTTTCATGCCGATACAAACCCGACACTTTCCAATACCAAGATCAAGCAGTTTCATCAAATCCATCTCTTTTTCGGTTAATACATCCAGCCCTACAACGCCAAGATCCGCTGCTTGGTTGAGCACATATGTCGGAACATCTTGGTTTCGAACTAGTAAAAAGCGAAATCCATCTTTTTCCAGTATAAGCTTTCGATCCTCAAAATCAAACTTTGTATCAAATGTTTTTTCAAATATCGCCAATGTTTCCTCAGCAATTCTTCCTTTAGGTAAGGCTATCGTTAACATGCTCTCCCATCTCCTTTATCACTTTTTGCATCCCCTTAAATACCAGCATCTCGTCATAGCTACAGTGCTTTAAATATTTGCAAAGCACATTTCCATCACCACCTGTCATAAATATAGGCAAATCTTTTGCACTATTTTCTATCATCAAAACGATTGATTTTAATGTCGCATACAACAGGGCATCATTGGTATTTAACGGTAACTTTTCTAAAGTAATCTCTTTTTCTAAGTCATATATTAATTTAGATGATATATTAGCAAAAGAGTCTTTATATGCGCTAAGACCAGACATAATAAATCCACCTTTGTGTATACCTTTAGACATAACATCTACTGTAACAGCACTACCAGCATCTACCACAATACCATCTGATATGCTATAACACGCCGCCAATCTATCAATACCCATCCCTTTATATGCCGTTTTAAATGAAAAAAAAGAACTCAGATCAATCGCTTGTACCAATTTGGCTAAGTATGTTTCACAAGAAGGATTTACATTGATAAAATAAAACTTCTCTTTTGGAAATATAAAACCCTTTACACTATCTCGTCGAACAAAGTTACTATCATAACTTTTGACATTGGTATTGCCTATATCAAGCAGTAACATCTATAAGTTTCCATCCTCGCTCTTTCATCAAGGCTTTTGCCTTAGAACAAAAAGGCATGTCATATAAAAGTATCTTCTTTTT
>JALULO010000251.1 GCA_027056215.1 Campylobacterales bacterium
ATGTAATTCTCCCTCTTTTACCTTTAATGTAAATGTATGCGCCTTATCGCTATCTAATTTCCACGTTTTTACAGCTTGTTCATTTGTCTCACGAAAAGCCTTATAAAAATCAACATTTGTATCATCAAAAGTCTTTTTAGCAGGGGTATATAACCCAGAAGGTATGGTGTATGTAAATACTTTATCATCTACATCTAATTCTACAACTGTTTTTATATTTGAACCTGCATATACAATAGTTATTTCATCTGAAGGTTTTAATGATGCTTGAATTTCTGCACCACTTTTGAAAACTCTGATTTTACCTTGATAACTCATAGGCTCATCATAGCTACTATCTGCATCCGTCAGTTGAGCTGGACCAATAGTGTTTGCCACATTTTCTCGAAAATATTTTTCTACTGCTCCAACATAAGAGAGCTCTCCTAAATAGCCTTCACCTTCATTGGCACTAGTTTTTATAGCGCCATGCGTAATGGAACTACCAGCTATACAAATACGATCATATTTAAAAGAACTTTTTTTATCTTTGTGTACAGTACCATTATTATCTGGTAGAGGTTGTGTAACAACTTTAGTTGTACCTCCCCCACATCCTACAAGTACTAATACAGCCCATACGCTACAGCTTTTCAAAAATTTTTTATATCTTTTTAGAATACTCATATATTACCTTTTTCTCAATATTATTATATTATAACACAAAATTCGGATTTTTTACTATTTCTTTAAAAAATCAATCTTCATTCTATTTTAATATAAACTCGTTTTCAATTTTTTTAGCTTCTTGAAAACCCCTCAATGTAAGTTTTTCATTTTCGATATAGCCTTCATCTCTGAGGTTTTTAAATAATTTTTTTGCCTCTTTTATGGTAAACATTCCTGTCTCCTTTAACTTCAGTAATACATCCTGTATACTCTCATCGTCAGCTTTTTTAAAAATACCTAGCAACAGTACTTTTTGTTCTATCTGCATTTTAAATCCTCTCGTTTAAACAGGTTTAATCACAACCATAATCACAATTATAATCATTAAAAGTGTTGGTATCTCATTATAAAACCTAAAAAATTTGCCACTTTTATAACATGTTCCTTCTGCAAGACGATTTTTGATATACCCCAAACTAAAATGATATATAATCAATAATGTCACTGCAATTAGTTTGATATATAACCATGATCCAGTTTCAAAAAGTCCTGGATTGAGATAAATCATCGCTAAACCACTGAGTAGCGTAGCCCAAAATGCAGGTACACCGATGATGCGGTATAACTTCTCTTCCTGTATTTTGATCACATCTGTAAAACAAGCACCATTTTTTTTATGTTCTTGATGATATATATATAGCCTTGGCTGATAAAAAAGCATCGCCATCCAAGAAATAAAACTCATCACATGAAATGCTAAAATCCAATTATAATATGCCATAAAAATTCCTTTTTGCAAATCATACTATGATATTTATAAAATGTATACTTTTGTAACGTTAAATTTATAAAAAAAAGATAATAGCAAATTATGTATTAAATATTTTACTATTATGATATATTTAAATATAAAATATTACCAAGGAATATTAATGTGGATTTATATACACTTTTTTTTACTTATCATATCTTTTATTGGTTGTGGAACGCCAACTAATTCAATTAGCACAATCACTGAAACTTCGAATCAAGTCCATAATACTCAAACTATTTATGAAGATGCGGAAGACGGATCAAACCAAAAGTGGGAAGTATGGGAAGGTCCATATGATGTAGAAGTTGTCAACTTTGGTGCGAACAACAGTAAACATGCCATATTTCTACGGGAAAACTGGCATAAAGTAGATGGTAAATTTATCAGCGGTGTTTATTACAGGTTAACCAATAAAGAACACACATTATGGGATAATAGCACACAAAAAGTATTGCATTTTGATCATATGAAACAACGAAGTGCAGATGGTCGACTTTACTGTTTCACAGTAAGTGTGGAAATAGATACAACCTTTGGACGCAGAATGATCTCGTTTAATACTTTTTATGATAAACAACATTACGATGCTGAAAGCATAGATTCTTCTGACACTGATTATGAAAAAGAACTTGTTTTTCCACTGACTATGTCATATGTAAATAATACCAACAAATGGAGACACCTTAGCTTTAATATAGAAGATTATTTACATAGATTGGAGCCTGACAATGATTTAGTTGCTATTAATGCATTCGTTTTTAATGGTGGTGACGATTATCTAGATAATATTGCTCTTGCTTCAGAATAAGCTTGTGGACTATGTATAAAATATAACTCCAGCTATATTTTTTTTAACTATTTTTCCACTTTTTAAAAGATCACTCAAGTTTTGTTGTGATTTTTCAGAAAAGAGATATGCAACATCCCCCTCACTTTGAGGTCTCCTTTGTATGGTTGCGAGTATCTCTTCTTTGGAAAAATCAACTCTTTTATCCGGTTTTTCTTTGTGTATGATGGAAACATTATGTTTACCTAGATAGGTTCTCAACTCTTTTAATTTTTCAGTAGAAACACCTTTGACATCATATGCCGGTGGGCGATCTATAGTTCCTAGATCCACCCTATCAGGATTGATTTCGTCAAGTGCAGTTTTTAGAGCTTGAAATTCTTTTATCTTATCATTGATACCTGATACCACTAAAACTTCTAAAACCAAACTATGTTTAAAAATATTACGAAATGCTTTTAAACCCTCGATGATTTTCAAAACATCTATATCTTTCTTAGGACGATCAATCTTTTTAAAACATTTTTGTGTTGCACAATCTAAAGATAATTTAACTATATCTATATCTTGTAAGATATTTTGAATTTTAGGATTAACAATATTTGATGCATTTGATAAGATAAGTAACTTTTTTTCTTTTTTTATTGCATTTAATCGCTCTACCAATTCTTTCAAATAGGGATAAAGTGTAGGTTCACCATTGGCGGTGATGGTAATCACATCGATATCTTTGTAGGCTATCAAGGCTTTTTGCACATCCTTGATCACATCTTCAACCAAGAGAGGATTCTCTATATGGTCAACTACTCTCGCAGGTTTCAACTCACAATAAAGACAATCAAAGTTACATGATTTTTGGGTAGGACTAAGATCAATACCAAGAGACAAACCAAAACGCCGAGACTGCACAGGTCCAAATATATATGTATACATGATAAAAGCATACTATAAAAGATCTTTTTATTCAAATTTACACAAGCAGCCACTTTTCCCACATTTTTTTATGTTACCATATGCACACAAATTTAGGAATAAACATTAAGGGGTATTTCATGAAACATATTATTATACTTTTACTATGTATCTTCTCTTTTGGATATGCAGACTCTGTCTTACTGGTAAAGAAGGGGTGGCAGCTAATAGGTGCAACTTCAAAGATCAAAGATATGCAGATATTTGATCCAAAATATGTCGAACAAGTTTGGTACTATGATGCATCTACACAAAAATGGCAAGGTTATTCACCCGATACAAACATAGCAACCAAGATAAAAGAAAAAGGCTATACTCCTATCACAGAGCTTCAAAGATGGAATGGGTTTTGGGTAAAAAGTAAAAAAGAGTGGGCTTTTACCTTTCCAACAGATACCATTACCAGTGATGATCACATCTTATTAAAAAAAGGATGGAATCTTATATCTTTACCTGTAAATACAGTTGTTTCACCACATATTTTTGACGGTAAAACTGTTTGGAAATATGCAAATGGCAGGAAATGGGAACTTTTTGACAAAGAAAATAGTGAAAACTTTCCAACAATCACACACATCACCAACAGCGATGGTATCTGGGTTAAGTCAAACAAAGATCAAACCATCTCCACTGTAACAGAATCTGCTAAACTACATAACTTCAAAACTATGGATGATGTAAAAAGTTACATCAAAGATATGCTACAAACGCATAACAGACCTTACTGTGGCTATTATCCTATGTTAGGTATTGCAAGACAAGGTGGTGGTGATCTTGTTTATACTGTTGGCGTCGCATCAGCAGGAAATACAAATCAAGAAAACAAAGGAGCCCAACCACAAGCTGCAAGTAATACTTCTGGTACTAACATACAAGAAGAGGGAGTTGATGAAGCGGATATCATCAAACATGATAAGACAACTATCTTTTATCTGCACAGCAATCCAAAAAATGATATGCAAAATGAAATATCGGTTACGACATTTGACAATATAGCAAACAATCATCTTAAACCAATTACAACCATCGTCACAGAAGGTTCTGCGATAGATATGTATCTTGCAAATAATTATCTTGTCGTTATCTCAAGAAATGGTTCTAGTAACTATAAACCACTAGAACCAACGCCACAAGAAGCAAAAGTCCTCTCAGGAGGTGGTGATATCGCTTCAATGCTTGTTGAAATATTTGATGTTTCAGATATCTCACACATCAAAAGAACCAATAGGTATAAGATAAATGGTACTATAAACAGTAGTCGTATGATCAACGGTAAACTTTATCTTATTACAGAATTTCATCCTTATATCAACGTGACGTATCCGCATATCTATGTTGATGCACCTGAATGTAAGGACTACTTTTTCGGAAACAGGGTAATGGATGTGCCAGTCACCAGTGCGGAAGGTACAACAGAAGCCGTGCCTAGCATCAATGGGGGAAATTCTGGAAATAAAACATCTACTTCCCACTACGAAGAAAAGAAAAAATATGCAAAATGTTACACTTTACAAGTGGATGAAAAAAATAGATTTTATCGCGTAGATTATGATAATCCAAACATCACCTATGAAAGACTTATCCCTTTTATCCAAAAAAATAGTGAGGGAGAGGTCTATCTTTTATCTCCTAAAACATTTTACGCACCTGATAAAAAGGATCAAGAACCAACGATCACAACGGTCAGCAAGTTTGATATCCAAACTGGTGATTTGGAACAAACTAGTTCCATTTTAGGCTATACGAACACCATTTACGCATCACAAAATGCACTCTATCTTGTCTCAAATAAATATCCATTCTTTTACAACTTTGACAGATATAAAGAGCAATCTGTGATCTACAAATTTAGACTAGATAACGATTTAACTTATAGTGCATCGGGTTTTGTAAATGGACGTATATTAAACCAGTTTAGCCTAAGTGAATATCAAGATATCCTTCGTGTTGCAACAACACAGGGAAACTCATGGCAAAATAACACAACAAATGCACTCTACACACTTGCAACCTTTGATCAAAAACTATTGATTCAAGGGACTTTAAGTGGTCTTGGAAAAGACGGTGAAACGATTCAGTCTGTTCGCTTTATGGGTAAAAGAGGATATATCGTCACTTTCAAACAAACTGATCCTTTTTATACACTTGACCTTAGCAATCCCCAAAATCCTCTCAAAATTGGAGAATTAAAAATTGACGGTTTTTCATCTTATCTTCACCCTATCAATCAAAACTTGATACTTGGATTTGGTAGAGATGCCACACCAGATGGACAAGTGCTTGGATTAAAACTGGAGCTTTTTGATGTGACTGATTTTGCACATCCTAACGCAGTAGATAGCTATACATTACCAGGAAATTATGCTTGGAGTGAAGTTGAACATAACCATAAAGCACTTGCTTTTAGAAAAAGTGATAATCTCATGGCATTTTCCTATACGATCCATCCATCTTATGCACGTATAGAAGAAAATCGCCTTGGTGTTTTTCAGATTATAAATGACAAAATACAGGCATACAATCCACTAAAAAGCAGTGCACAAACTGGATTTAATAGATATCCAGCACTGCAAAGAGGTTTGATATTTGACAAAAATGGACAAACATATGTAGCATACTTTTCCAACGGTACCATTAGCTATAAAACTTTAACTGACTTAGGAAAGGAGTAACCATGAAGTTTTTATATATACTAATTATCACTTTAATATTGACAGGATGTGGGAACAATGGTGATTCGGTACAAAACGCACCTTCTTCACCACAGACACAAGATAGTAGTAAAACACCACCTTCTGTACCCCATATAGACTAAGAGAATCTCTCTTAGTCTTTTTTACTAACCTCTTTACAAAGTGAAACAAAATATCTGGCATTTTCAACAGGAACATCTGGCAATATTCCATGTCCTAGATTGAAGATATGTCTACCCTCTTTCATCGTTTGGGCGATAGAAGTTACACACTCTTTTGTCGCTTCTTTGCTATATAAACGGCAAGGCTCCATATTTCCTTGAAGTATATACTTTTTACCTAGTTTTTCTTTTGCTAGAGCCATCGGTGTTGACCAATCCACACCAAACACATCAAAATCTCCATCAATCTCATCTAAATAAGCAGGTATCCCTTTTGGAAACATGATGATAGGA
>JALULO010000252.1 GCA_027056215.1 Campylobacterales bacterium
GTAATACCCATGCCATGTTTACAGCAACCCATGCTGAGTATGAAGACCACTACTATAATCCTAATAAGCCCAAAGGAGGTATGATCGATAATTCTTTGGATCTGCTACCAGCAGTCCGAGGAATAACTACTATTGGCACCATGAGCGAAGAAACTATTAAAGGGATCACTAAGCTTAGAGGTGCTAGTGTGGAGGTGCCTGAGGGGGCGGTGGTTAAGCAAGGAGGAAAGCTACCAGATTACCATAAAAACAATTTTCAAGATAAAGAATATATTAATCGCCAAGTTGACGGCGATGAAATTTTATATAGATACCATGGAGAAGACAATAAATTAGGAAGAACACACACATATGTCACGGATAAAAAATATAATAGCGAAGCAGAATTAAGAAATGATACTGCTATATTGAAAGAGTGGGGTACAGATATAACACAGGTTACAACTGTAAAACCACAAAGGGGAACTTGGATAAGCGAAGGCACAACTGCACCTCAAAAAGGTATTACAGGTGAATATAGACAAGGTGGTGCATACCAAGGATTGATTGATACTAAAAATTTGCCTAAAAATACTATTATAAAAACAGACAATTTACCTAAGGACTTTTATGATGAAACAAAATGATATTATTGATATATACAAAAATATATATGATGAGCTAGAAAATGATAATTTAAAAAGGCTTTTTGAAAAAAAAATAGAATTATTATGTAGTCACTTTAGTGATTTTAATTTAGATGATGAGTTAAGATATATTTCTGGAATGTTAGCTCATATGCCTTTATGTAATAAAGATTTTAAAATATTAAAAAATCTATACAGTGACATGTCCTGTATGTTGTCCTGTCCCACCGTCCCAAACCATAATCCCTCTAAAAAATGACTATTTTTTTAAAAAAATCTGGTCATTTTTCTAACTACACTAAATTTTATATATCATTTTCACACTTGCTTCACTCTCTTCTTGTGTGGCAAGTGAAGTAAAACCATTACGCTCATAAAAGCCTATGACAGGGGTACACGCATAAGCATCTACAAGTATATATCTGCCACCAATGATGGTGTGAGATTGTTCTATAAGGTCAATAGCATTAAAAAGTAAAAACTCACCTATCCCCTTGCCTATATAATCATCATGAAGACCTAGCTGACCTATGAGATAAAAGTAAATACATTTTCTGTTTTTAGAAAATCCATCTATTTTTTTAATCACTTCTTTTGAAATACCTTCCGTTAAAATAGGTTTCATAGAGAGTGTAAAGTACCCAATGACGGTATCATCTTTTATGAGTAAATGAGTTTTAGATGTACCACGCTTTCCAAAATCCAAAGCTTTCTGATGCAAAAATTCTTCTAAATCTTTGTTTTTAGTACACTTAAATGAATGTATGAGGTTCTGAGAGTTTTCTATATGTGCTAGAGGTACTAAAGATAATGTACCAAGAAACGCCTCTAAATTATCTTCGGTAAGCAGCGTGTTGTCCTAGCTTTGATTTTGCATTTGCAACACGAGAGAGTAAGGTTTTACGTTTTTTATCAAGGGCTACTCTCTCTTTGTTGTTAGCAAGAGATTCACACTTTTCTATAGATGCTATAGAAGCATCAGATAATTTAATATCTTCATAAAATACAGATGTCATAGCAATACTCTCCTTATTTTTAATTGAGATTAGTATACCATATTCCACTATAAAAGTAAATACATGTAAAGGAGCATCCATGACACAAAAGCGATACCGCTATTTTATGTTATGAGTACCTCTTTTATTTATTGTTCTCTACACTTATTTTCAAAATAATCATAAAGTATTGACCAACCATTCTTTAGCTACAGCCATTACCACCGCCACACTAAGCACAGAAGATATACAAAACAAAGCAGACTACCACAGCATGAGCGGTGGAGTAAGTTACTCCCACTCTACGGTAGAAGAGAAGAAAAAAGACAATGGAGTCAAACCGGATATCGGTATGCTGCAAGAGGTAGAGAAGTCAAGTACTACCCATACCGCCATAGCAGACAATACTCTCATACATATCACAGATAAAACAAAACAGTCACAAAACATAGACAGCATAAGCAGAGATACCGAACATGCCTCCTATGCCATGACCGAGATAAACACAGAAGTCCTGGACATCAGAGGTGACCTTGCCCAGGATGTAGCCAAAGATGGCTTTGAAAAAGTAGATGATATAGCCATGAACTTTAGGATCAGGTAACAAACCACTAAAAAATAGAAAAAAGGTGTCAGGTGAACGTAATCGTAGTAAAATATTCGCTAAAATGACCAAAAAAGGAGAGGTAAGCCATGAAACATATCTTCACTCTCTTACTTCTCACTCTCAACCTTTTTACCAACATCCCACGCCAGATCACCTACAATAACCAACACCAACCGTTGGTAATAGAATATACCAACGGCAACACAACTACGCATGGATACCACAACGCAGAGCAAATATATACCAGTTAGCAACTAAAAAAGTTGCACATCATATTTTCGTAGTATTTTACGTGATCAGAATCGTGCCCATTTTTTCGCTTAAAATGGAGTTTTGAAGAGGAGGGTATTTTAAAGCCCTATGTAGATAGGGGCTATTTCGTATATTCTAAACTAAAAGGAGTTCTCGTAGTTGAATCCTATTTTCATTACTTATCTCCTATTTTTTCAAAAGATGTGATTTTAAATTTTCATATGAGACAATATTCATTGTAGGCTTCTCAATCCCTTCAATATCAAAAGGATCCTCCTCTTTTGCCTCTATAAGCTGCACAATGTTTTTTGGTAGATAGGTAATACGATAATGCATTATAGTATCGATAAAATCTTTACCTGTATATCCGCACTCTTTCATGAGATAAACCATATCATAAAGATCTCTAATCTTGTTTCTGTCGAGCAATAGCAGAGATTTGAGTTTGAAGATGCTATCAATGGAGGCTATGCGTAGATGCTCCAAAGTATGTGCATTGTCTTCTTTAAGAATCTCACTCTCATAGATATTACTCGAAGGATTGATGATAAAATCGACCTTTACACCATCGATGATATAACGCTTCATGACTTCATTTATATCTCCACCCTCATTTATAGCAGTATCAATAATACCTTGTTCAAATTCCAAAGGAATAACCTCTTCAAAACTCTCTAAGAAATCAAGTTCTGGTAACTTTTCTGAAAATGGAAAACAGATATCAAGATCAAAACTTTCACGATGTGAAAGATGATAAGCTAGGGCAGTACCGCCTATGAGTATGGCTTTGTGTTCAGAAAAAAGAGGAATCTCTTTCAATTTATCAAGTAAAACTTGGGTTTGCTGGTTTATCATGCGGAAGCCAAAGTATCGTTAGTATGATTCATAACACTATCGATGAGTTTATCAGAGAGTTTATCTCTATGCTTCATAAGAGCTGCAAGTACTGTATCTTCTCCAAAAAACTCAATGAACTTTTGTACTACAAAGTCATTGTAAGCTCGTTTGAGGGTAGAGACAATGAATATATCATTTGGTACCGACTTGGATAGATCATTATTCCAAAAAATTGCTCTTGGCATCCCTGCATCTATAAGCTGTTTGGCTGTTACCATTTTAGGAGTGGAAATGTTTTGAAGAAGTACCATAGCATATGCAGGTACTTTACCAGACTTTTTCCATCCTGCAACGGTGAAGTAGGGTATTTGAGCATATTGAGCGAATGTTTTTTTATTGATACCTTTGGCATTTAACATGGCTTCAAATATAGTATGATCTATTTTCATAATGCACTCCTTACTTTCTATAGTTGTCATTTTAACCAATTTTTAGATATTTGTCAAAATGACAACTATTTATCTTCTCATTATTGAGTTACATAAGTATAGACTTTATAAATACTAGAGATTATCTTAAGTGTTATAAACTTAGCATTAAAGAATTTAAGTCTTTCATTTTTTTGAGTTCTAGTATTTTGCGTGACCAAAATCGTGCCCATTTTTTCGCTTAAAATGGAGTTTTGAAGAGGAAGATGTTTTAAAGCCCCGTGTATATAGGGGACATTTCGTATATTTTAAAGTAAAAGGAGTCCTCATAATGGATACGTATAGACCAAGTATAACCGCTTTCTATACCACTTTGATAGTATTATTTTTTGGTATAATGATTATAGTCACGATAATAGCAAAAGAAATCAAAAAACTGGAGAAACTATAATGCATATATTTATTGTAGCCACAATGCTCATAGCTCTTGTTGTAATGCGGGGGTATACCATATGGAAATTAAATAGTATTTCAGACTAAATAGTATCATATTTTGCTGATGATATATCACCTACTATTGGTTTCCCAGGTAATGCTCTGTAATATCTGCCCTAAAATGTTTCATCTCCCAACTTACTCCCTGTAGAGCCTGCTCGTAACTGTAGCCTGCTTCCTGGTAGGCTCGAACACGATTTTGTGCAAAGGTCCAACGGAATCCATGGGTTCCCTGTGGTGTTATATCCAACCTCAAACAACATTGACGGATATCATCTGCATACTCTTGATAATTTATTTTGAAAACAGGATGATACTCCAAATACCTGTCAAGTTCCTCATAGAGCCAAACAGGTACAAGAATATCTCCAATCTTTCCACCTTTCTCTTTGGTCTCAATTACCCCAACAAGCTTATTTTCAATTTCATCCATACGCAAATCCATGAGTTGTTCTTTGTAGATGCGCGTAACACCTTCTGCTCTTGCTCCACCATAAAATTGGATAGATGCCGCTATTATATGTTTAGTGCTTGAGAGACTGTTTATAAGTCTTTCGGGGTGAGGGTAAACCCTGCTATGATACCCATTTGCAAGCATGTTTTGTACACGGGCATAATGTAAAAGCTGATGGGATATTGAAAAGTTATAGATTCGATCTTCGCCATACATCAGCCTACAAAAATAACGTAATGCCCATTCTAATTTTCCAATAGCCGCAACAATCTTCTCCATGTATTGTCGGGAGGGATAATACTCTATCTTGTAAGAGATATATGCATGAATATGTTCTGCTGTGATTTTCTCAAAATCTTTGAGCTTCCAGTGTTCTTTAAGGTAGTTACCCAGATTGTTCCATACATTTCTGTATGTCTCCATGGTCTGAAATGATGCCACACATTGATAATATGGATGTTTCGAATCTATACGTTGATATTTCTTTGCACCTTCTACGAAGATCGCTTTTGTTAGTTGCCCTGTTTGATAATATACAGATCCTCTCATGGTTTATTTGTCCCTTATTGGGTGGTTTTTTTGTTGAGTCATTCTGCTTTTTTACCTTGTAGCATCCCAAGTTACTGTGCGGACAATGTACGCTACAGAGACCTTTCAATGAAAGGTTTTCACTGTTGTAGTACCAAGTAGAAGTGTGAGAACTTTACGCTACTTTATACCTGCGGATTAACGATACCCAGCCCTGTATCGACTCTTGGAAAAGAGTAAGTTTGAAAGTACCAGCATAACAGTTTCTGGATGTAAAGAGAAGAGTGACTCAAAAAGTTTCAATAGACATTTTAAAAAGTTCCCCGTTTCCATATCTGCTTGTGTGTTTTACGAATATAAGTATTAGAGGAAGCTGTAGATGTAAAGTGATGTTTTAGATTTTTTTCACTTTACAGTGCAATTTACAAAAGTTTACAGGTGGGTTTACAAATTTGGTATGTTAAAAACCTGTGATTTTTTACAAAACTACAAATAAAACTTTGTATCTAAGATCAGCTTACTTGTCGTTTGTTGTACCCATTTTACTCGCAGTTTCAACAAATAACTCACTTCTCTCTTCGTTAGACAACAGGGCTATGTTATACATCTTCATTTACCTTCTGACAGATCTCTTTGATAGTCTCATATATCCCATGCTGTTGATGTTTGTGTATCTTTCAATATTTTATCGCACTGCTTTGAAGAAAAGAAGGTGCTGAGTCTTTCTTTTACATTATCATCAGTATGCGATTGTCCCAAAGCTTTCAAAGCCTGAACAATGAGTGAGTTCTCTTTATACTTGAAGCCTATATTTTGGATAATCATACATACCTCTGGCAACTCTTCGTATCTTGCCTTCCTTAGTTAAACTTGAGAGCGATTTATCAATATTATTATCTTTAAATTCATCAATAAAATCAAAAGAAGAAAAACTATAACCCTTTGCCATGACCATATATGCGTGAAAGTATCTTATTCTCAACTGATTGCATTGAGTATCCTTTCTATTTTTTTCAGTAAAATATACCATTTTTTCTGAAAAAATGTAAGA
>JALULO010000253.1 GCA_027056215.1 Campylobacterales bacterium
CTGGATGATTTTATAGGGATTCAAAAATATTTGTTCATTAATTTGATCTTTAATTGTATCAAGGTCTTTGGATACTAAGATATGTTGAATATTTTGTAATAGTAACTCATACTCTTGTTTAAGTTTAAATTTCTGTAAAGTAAGGTTATTGATATTTTCTTTAAAATCATAAATATCAATTACATCAGACTCTTTTTCAACAAGCATTTTTGCAATTTTTAATTTTTTTTGTTGCAAATGAATCTCATCATCTATCAATGTTAATAATCTATGTTGATACATCGTGTCAATCAATATTTTGTATCTATTCTTTAAAAATTTATTTTGAAATATATGACTTTTTTCTAAAGAAATACTTTTTTCCAAATTGTATAGCGTTTCTTCATTTGCTACTTCTGAAAATCCTTTTGTGTATAGTCTTATTGCATAATCACGTTCAAGTTTACTAAAATGGGAATGCTCAAGACTTAGTCTTGCTTTATCAATATAACTTGATTGAAATTGGTTATCTTGATAAAGTTGTTCTATATCTTGAATAGATGTTGGATTGGCAGTATTACTTTTAAGTGATAAAAAGTCATCAATAACCGAATCAGCATGCAATGCTTGAAATGTTATAAATAGCAATAAAGATGAAAAATTTATTTTTGAAAATATTCTCATTGAGTTTAGTCCTTTTTCAAACATTAATGCAATTTGATAGAGTGTAAAAAGTTAAATATCTTAGAACCAATATCATCTTTGGGATTTAACTCTTTACTCACGGTTACTTTTTGTCCCAGTTTTAAATCACTTTTTGGAATTTTGATTAAAACCTTATATCCCCATAGTGGTACAATTTTAAATTTTTTTAATCTTGTTGGAAAATTAACGATTCTTGTACTGATACTTTGAAGTTCACCCTTTACAGGTACTTTTTCATTTGAAAGGGATGTTAATGGTTTCACTATAACTTTTTGACCGATTTTTAGCTCCGTTTGTATGCTTTCATGAATGTATCCTGTTACATATGTTGGGTATAAAGGATGTAAATTAATAATCGGTGTAAAGGATTTCAAAGATTCTCCTTCGGTTTTATTAATAGTTCCTATATCTGCATCATATGGTGCAGATATAGTGATGATGGCGCTCTCTTTTTTTAGAATATTTATTTTATTTTCCAGTTGTTTTATCTGTGCTGCAATTGGACTATTTTTATTCTGTAAAACACTTAGAATATTTGATATCTTTGCATCATATAGTTTTTGTTGCTCATTCTTCTTCTTCTTTAATGTTTGAATCTTCATTTGTGCTAGTGTAGTATTAGAATTTACTGATCTTGCATCTATTGATTGTAGTAATTGTTGATTAAGTTTCGTCTTTTGTTTTAACGCTCTGAGTTGAAATTCTATTTCAGATAAATCTTTATTTTTCTTAATTTTAAGAGTTTCAAGTTCAGATTGTAATTTTTCATGTTTTAATGCTTTTTTAGAAACCAATTCCGCAATTTTATATTTGAGAGTTGATAGCTCGGTGTCAATATCTAATCTGACCACTTCTGCAAGTTTTTCTCCCTTTTTCACTTCTTGACCCAAGTTAACGTATATTTTCTTAATTTGGACAGGAAAAGGATAGTTCATATTTGTTTCTTGACTTTCTGTTAAACCTAAAAAACTGTCTACTTTTGTTTGACTATACATAGTAAGTATACCCAGAAATATTGCTGCAATAATCCAAGCTATGTATATTAGTATTTTTCCACTTCTCATAGTTCTACCGTTGCCTCTTGCATCATAAAGTTAACTCCCTGAATAGATTCAATAGCGCTCAATTCACCAACAAAATCATCATGCTTTTTGTTCCTTCTTAATTTTACTTGATATGCATAGTCAAGCTTATTGCCTTGTGCTAAATCTCTTAATGTAATTAAAGCAAAAGATTTACAATACTTTGTAAGTACTTTTTCTAATGCCTGTTTGCTTTGTGCATCATTGTCAAGATTAAAACGCAACATACCATCAAAATAGCTACTTTCACCAAAAGGAGACCAGTATAACAAAAATGCCACAAACATAAATGCAAATGCACCAACGATTGCTATTTCAAATCCATTTACACCGCAGGAAACTCCAACCGATAATGAAGCAAATATAAATACAATATCTCTAGAATCTTTAAAGTTTGTTCTAAATCTTATAACAGCCATAGCTGCCATAATCCCAATTCCTCTCGCTAGAGAGTCTCCTACTGCTTCCATAACTGTAGTGGAAACTAAAGCAATAAGGATTAAAGATTGTACATAATTTCTTGAATAGGATAATGCCCGGTATGTTTTTTCATAAGTGATCGCAATCATTGTTGATAAAATAAATGCCAAAAGCACAGCATATATTAAAGTTATGACGCTTGCATTACTTGTTGTCGTTTGCAAGGTTAAAAAATCAAGCAAATAATCTCCTTTGTTATTAATATGTTATAATTAAATTTTAAGATTAGTATTATAATCAAGCTTTACTAAAAAACAACTAAACTTAGCAAAACTTAAGAAGAATATAATATAATCAATATATCGTCCAATTAAAGGAAAGTTTTATATGATTATAAAATATGTTTTATTTTTTTTGTTATTTATCGGTTGTTCAGATAGTTCAAATAGTAACGTAGACACAGAATCTAGTCGGTATGGAAAGATAGCAGAGATTCCCGAAGCTTCTGGTATATGCTATTTTAATAAAAATGATACCATACTTGTTGCCGGTGACAACGGATTTGTATATGAACTCAGTAAAAATGGAAAAATTCTTAAAAAGAAAGATTTCTCAAATATTGCAAAGCATGACTTTGAGGGCATTGCTTATGATACGCAGAACGATGAAATACTTGTTGCCGTCGAAGGTAGAGATGACTTGTTTGTGCTAAATACAGATCTTATACCAAAAGCAAATGAAATCATAAAAATTGAACGCGAAAATAGTGATGGTAAACTAATTTTAGCAAAGGGTGCTGATAATGGTCTTGAAGGTGTTGCCATTTTAAATGGTGAGATATATGTCGCCAATCAATCATTTGATAAATGGCCACATGAAGATCCGTCGGCAATAGTTAAAATTGATTCAGTTAGTAACACAGATGCAAAAATCAGCAAAGTATTTCCACTTGATTATGTGAATATATCTGGTATCACTTTTTATAAAGATAAATTGTACATGCTTAGTGATACGGGCAATAAACTTATTGTTTATGATTTAAAGAATAAATCTACACAAGGGGAATGGGATTTGAGTAAAATCTATAAAACACTAAAAGGTGCGGGTTTAGAAGGTGTAGCTTTTGACGATAATGGAAATATCTATCTAACAGATGATAGAGGTGGAAAAATCTATAAATATAAATTTAATCAATAAAGAAAGGATATATATGATCAAATATTCAAGTTTTGTTTTAGCAACATTATTAGCGTTTACAGGCTGTGGCGGAGGAGGTAGTAACTCTGGTTCTTCATCTGGTGGGAGTGGGGTTTCGGATTCAAACTTAGTTATCAATGAAGTGTTAGCGGAGAATAATTCAACAAATACAGATCCTGATCTTGGGTTATATGGAGACTGGATAGAGTTAAAAAATATTTCTTCGACAGCTTTTGATTTAGGAGGATATGGGTTAAGTGATAGCACTAAAAAAGTAAAGTGGACATTTCCAAATGGTACAACAATAGGGGCAAATGGATTGGTATTGGTTTGGGCTGATGATTATAATGTCACAGCACATCCAAATCCTACAGCATTGCATACAAATTTTAAATTAAAATCAAATAGTGATAAAGTTGTTTTGTATGATAAAACAGGCACTATGTTGCAAACTCTTGATCTAAAAGATCATAAAGTAAGTCAATCTGATATCTCGATAGCAAGAACTTCTGACGGTGAATACATTTTATCATCAAATCCAACTCCAAATAGTGAAAATAATTTAAATGCAGTTACTGTATCTCAAACACCACATTTTGATAAAAAAGAGGGTGTTTATCAAGATAGCGTTATCGTTACGATTACAGCGGGTAATGGTGCTAAAATTTATTATACGAAAGATGGCACAACACCAACAGTAAATAGTACAGAGTATACTGGTGCGTTGACATTTACAGCAAACAAAACAACGTTGAAAGCTATCGCAAAAGAGACGGCTACTAACAAGCTTATTAGCAAAGAAAAAAGTAAAACTTATGTTGTAACGAAAGCTACAGATCGAGATGTTGTTATAAATGAGATTTTCTCAGATAACAATAGTTCTTCCTCTGATACAACAAAAAATACTGACTGGGTAGAACTTCATAATGTAACGGGAGCAAGTATAAATCTAGGTACTTATAAACTAAGTGACAAAAAGCAAATATCTGCAACACATCCTGGTATGAGTTTATCCGGAACTATTGGTGCTAATGCGTATAAAGTAATCAATATTGACAAAACTACAAGTGGTTTTGCTCTAAGTGCTAAAGGTGATAGTATTGTTCTTTATAAAGATTCAAGTATTATCGATTTTGAGGATTTTGGAAAGTTAAAAGGAGTTTCTTATTCTAGACAAGGTGGTATCTGGGATAATAATTTTACAAAAACAACAAATATGACACCAGGTAGTGTAAACCAAGCTCAGTAAGCAGAACACAAAACCCCTATTTAGTATGGTAGGGGTTTTGGTTCAATAGATTTTTAAATGGGTGAAAACTCAGCATTTATGGAAATGTCTGCATCTATTTGAATAAGACGTACAGGATTCGTATTGCCATCGCTCCATTGTGTAAACCTATAAAAAATATGTACTGATAATGTTGACTTAGATACATTTAATCCGATAGAATACATTTTGTAAGCCTTTAAAGCAATTTAAAGAGCTTGTTAGCGCAGGAGATAATCCTGCGTGATTATAGCAATCAACCACACTTAACTTTGCCTCCTAGGTTTAAGGCTTAACGCCGATCTATCACTACTAAACAAACTTTTATAAAATGATAGCTAGATTGCTACATTTTTATGATACGAAACTGACCTCATCAGCTACACCTTTGTCCAAGAGAATTATGTCGTGTTTGGAGTTTTGGTTTAATTTTTGCTAAATTCAATGATAGACTGTAACGCTCAACCGAGGTTTAACAAAGAGAAACAGAAATCGACTATTGCTACAAATTGCATCCCTTCCCACCAGGACAATCGTTTTTTCATTATAACTTTTTAAATAAATCAAGGTGGATTATATCCTTTTTAGATTACAGAAAAATAAGAGAGTAAGTACCACTCCTCAAATGCTTCATGAGGAGTGGCTGGAGAAATTACTGCTGATACTGATAAGAGACAGTAACCGTGTAGTTTTTTGGAGTATGGTTCTTGTTTTCACATCCTACCACCATAATAGTGACAAGACCACAATGGTCTGGAAGCGTATAGGCATCTTCACCGTTTCCGTTTCGCTTGATCTGCTCATAACAGTTACGGATGACATAGTACTCCATAGGATTTCCGTTTTCATCCTGTACGGAAATATCCAGCGTACCCGCAGCAGGTGCCAGGAAACTGTAACGGTCGCTTTGCCAGACTTTACTGATCGTACCGTTTATTTCCACGCTTTTACCCGGTTCCAATGGAATCGCCTGACCGGCACATCCCACACCGCTCCTTGCATTTTCATCGATATGGGTCGTTTGTGGTAGTGTTTCCACTTTATTGACCGTAATACGCACTGTCGCCGCACTGGAATTTGAGTCACCGTCGCTGACGACATAGGTAAAAGTGTCTGTTCCGTTAAAGTCACGGTTAGGTGTATAAGTTCCGTCAGGGAGTGAATCTGTTGTGACATTACCATGTGAAGGACCTGAAACAATATAATAGGTCAGCGTATCGTTATCGTCATCCGATCCCTGCAGCGTGAAATCAACACTGCTGTTTTGATCGACCGTAAGATTTATATCCGACACTTTCGGTGCATGGTTTTGCTCAGGGGTAGTGGTGTTTTCATCATCATTGATAATCGTACCGACTGCCGTGTCATCGGTAATATCCAACTGTATAGCGTCATTTGCCGTACTGTTTCCGCCGGCAAGTGCCTGTACCTGGTCTGCACTGAGCGCCTGATTGTACATTCTGATATCATCAATTTTTCCCGCATAGGCAAAATTTAAAGATAAAGATTTAGTACGTATGTATATAACATTTTTGTTTCACAGCTCAACTATGGCGATTGCTTTTTTTATCATACCAATTTTAATGAAAAGTAAATTTGGTATGACACCTATGGAT
>JALULO010000254.1 GCA_027056215.1 Campylobacterales bacterium
TATTTAAAACGCTTCATAACAGGCATCAAAGAAAATCCGCCTGGCTGGGATTGGGTAAAAATAAGGGTTACTTTTTCATCTTTTTCTAACATATAGTTATCGGCAATACCCTGCCCTGTGATCATCTCAAATCCAGATATATGTTTATCTTTTACACTATCGGCTATGATATGGTTTATCTTGGCTTCGGCATCAAAATCGACACCAAAAACGATAGCACCCTCCATCTTTTCACCACGCTTGATGATCGCTTGGGTGTTAAGATAAGGGCTAAGGATGAGATCTGGAAACTTTTTATGTAAAGTTTCGAGGGCGTATTTATCGATCCCTTTACTTTTACGAGGCAAGATCGTGATAGGATAACTCATCGTAGATATCTTTTCTTGAAACTCTTTAGACGTACCATTCATAATCGCCATCGCGATAATCAGAACCATCAAGCCAACAGACACACCCAAAAATGCCAAAAGAGCACTAATCGTGATAAAAGGCTGGCTTTTATCGAACCTTAGATACTTTTTAACAAGATAAAAAACAAGTTTTCCAGAATTCAAACTATCCCTTAATCCCTACTTCGCTAAAAGCCCTTTTTTAGGACCACTCTTTCCACAACAGTTTTTGTATTTTTTACCACTGCCGCATGGACATGGGTCATTTCGCGAAACTTTTTTACCACCTACTTGTGGAATTTTCTCATGTTCACTGTTTTGTGGTTCTAAAACACTCTCTTTATTCATAACAGCATCATCTGCTGCATCTTCAAGCTCTTGCATCATCTGTTGCATCGCTTCTTCACGCTCTTGTTGTTCGCTTTCATCTCTTAACTGGATATTTTGTAACATCTTGATACTGTCAAATTTGATACGGTTGATGAGATCAACAAACATTTCATAACTCTCTTTTTTATACTCAGTAAGAGGATCTTTTTGATTGTATCCACGTAGACCGATACCAGTTTTGAGTGTATCCATCTGATAAAGATGCTCTCTCCAGGCATTGTCAACCGTTTGAAGATAAATCAATTTTTCGATATCACTTCTCTGTTTAGCATCCACAACACCCATCTTTTGATCATACATATGAATCAATACTTTTTCTATTTTATCTGCGATTGCATCTGCTTCAAGACCTTTGAAATCATCGTTTTCAAATTCGATTAATACTTCTTCTTTTAAGATGGCTATTAATCTATCTATATCATAATCTTCTTCTGCAATACCTTCATAAATACCCACACGAGAAAGAAGATCCCAAATATACTCTTTTCGATTCTGGAGCACTTTGTCACTAAGATCATAATCAGGATCAAGTAATTCATTTCTATAGGTATAGATCACTTTTCTTTGTTCATTTGCCACATCATCGTATTCAAGGATATGTTTTCGAGACTCATAGTGAAGGTTTTCAACTTTTTTCTGTGCATTTTCAACCGCACGCGTTACCATACCTGACTCGATATGCTCACCCTCTTCGATACCAAGTCTTTCCATGATATTTTTAATCTTATCACTTCCAAAGATACGTAAAAGGTTATCTTCTAAACTGAGGTAAAACTGGCTAACTCCCGGATCACCCTGACGACCAGAACGTCCTCTAAGCTGGTTATCGATACGTCTTGATTCATGGCGCTCTGTTCCTATGATATACAAACCACCTAAAGACTTAACTTCATCGTCTATCTTGATATCAACACCACGACCTGCCATATTTGTAGCCACTGTGATAGCACCTTTTTTACCCGCATCAGATATAATCATCGCTTCACTCTCATGGTTTTTTGCATTAAGCACGGAGTGTGGCACTTTTGACTGTTTCATCAATTCATGTAAAAGTTCACTTTTTTCTATAGAGGCTGTACCGATCAATACAGGCTGTCCTTTTTGGTGTAACTCTTTGATTTTTTTGATAACGGCTTCAAACTTTTCACGTTCACTTTTATAGATAAGATCATTTCGGTCATCACGTGTTACAGGAACATTTGTCGGAATAGAGATAACATCGAGATTATAGATTTGAGCAAATTCAGTTGCTTCTGTCTGTGCCGTACCTGTCATACCTGCTAGTTTATCGTACATTCTAAAGTAGTTTTGGAAAGTGATATCGGCTAGTGTTTGCGACTCTTCTTGAACCACCACACCCTCTTTTGCCTCAAGCGCTTGGTGAAGACCTTCACTAAAACGTCTACCTTCACTTAAACGTCCTGTAAATTCATCAACGATAATTACTTCACCATCTTTAACAACATAATCAACATCTTTTTCAAAAATATTTTGTGACTTAAGTGCTTGATCTAGGTGATGGCTTAAAGAGGCATTTTCCAAACTATAAAGATTATCAACACCAAATGCTTTTTCCGCTTTTTCGATACCTGTTTCAGTCAAAATAACCGTTCTATTTTTTTCATCAACTACAAAGTCACCACTCTCTTGTTTGACTTCACCTTTTGCATCTTTTTGTGTTGCACGTAACAACGTTTTTGCAACTTGATTTGCTTTATGATAGTTTTCTAATGTCCTATCTATTGGTCCAGAGATAATCAACGGTGTTCTTGCTTCATCAATCAAAATCGAATCTACTTCATCTACTATAACAAAGTTATGATCACGCTGTACTTTTTCACTTAAATCATACTTCATGTTATCACGAAGATAATCAAATCCAAACTCATTGTTTGTTCCATAAGTGATATCAGCATCATATTGCGCTTTACGCTGGGCATCATCTTGAATGTCATTTGTAATTGTACCTACCGTATATCCCAAGAAACTATAGATACGTCCCATATCTTCTGCATCCCTTTTGGCAAGATAATCATTAACAGTAACCAGATGCACACCTTTACCACTCATAGCATTGAGTGCTATAGCTAACGATGCTACCAGTGTTTTACCTTCACCAGTTTTCATCTCAGCTATATTACCCTCATGCAACACCATACCACCAACCATCTGTACATCATAATGACGTAACCCAGTTGTCCTTTTACTCACTTCTCTGGTTATTGCAAATACATCATAAAGAACATCATCAAGCGTTTTTTCACCCGCGACAACAGCAGTTTTTAACGTACTAAAACTCCCTTTGAGTTCTTCATCGTTCATACTCTCATATTTTGATTCCAATACATTGATATGTTGTACTCTTTTGAGATATTGTTTGACGATTTTATCATTTTTTGTACCAAATACTTTTTTTACGACTGAGGAGATCATCCTACTAGATCCTTTATGTATAATTATTCTGATTTTAACAAAAGTTTAATGTTAATTTGCTAAAGTTTATATATATGGTATATCGACACACCTCATATACAATTTAATATATACAAGGAAAAACTTGAAAAAAACAATATTTTCATTTCTCATTTTGACAAGCAGTACATTTTTATCTGCGGATATCAGCAATTTAAAGACTTTTGAGTCAAATTTTAAACAAACTATCACTAATGATCAAAATTCACATATCACGTATCATGGAAAGCTATATGCAAAAAAAGATGGAAATCAAGCTCTTTGGATTTATACCAATCCAGTTGATAAAAAAATCTACTATAGCAGTGGCAAAGTAGTTATCATAGAACCAGAACTCGAACAAGCGATCTTTGCGAAACTTGATAAAGTACCAAATATTCTAAGTCTTTTAAAACAAGCAAAAAAAATATCGAAAGATACCTATATCACAACTTTTAACAATACACAATACAGGATTTTGGTTAATCATAATCAAATAGAAAATATAAGTTATCAAGATGAATTGCATAATCGTGTAAAAATAGCATTTGAAAATCAAAAAAGTAATAAAAAGATTAGTGATAAACAGTTCACTTATCATATTCCTGTAGATTATGATATTTTAGAACAGAAGTAAATTTAATAAGAGAGATAAACTCTCAGACTTTTTGCCTGAGAGTTTAGAGAAAAGACTAACCTCTTCTCCAGGATCTCACAGGACCCACATCTACATGAACAAAGCCTTTTGATGGATAATAACCAACACCACCACGCTTTAAGCCCATAGCAATATCTTTTAACTTTCGAAGAGGTACTCCCGGTACAGTAATATCCACCGCTTTTCCTTGTATATGAAAACTATTTTTAGCTACATTTTTTCCACCCAGTTGATGTCGTAACCAATCATTTGTTTTCTGACTTCGATATCCAGATATCACATGAAACTTCTTATCCATACCTATATGGAGATTGATTTCATATAGAAGATTGATCAAATCAACATCGATTCGCGTCACTTCCATTGCCCTAGTATCCATAAAAGCTTTATTTATTTCAAAAAGACCACTTATTTTATAGCTATCTTTTTCATAGAACTCAGCCGAATAATCTTTATGCTGATGAACAGCACGAAGATTTAAAATCTTTTCACTTTCTGTACTACCAAAAAGTTCACTCTGTGTCACGATAGCAGTACCTGCTAACGCTACGGATTTCTTTAAAAAATTCCTTCTTGAAACTTCCATATCCTTAGCACAGCTAAATATATCAGTGTCCAAAAAAACTCCTCTTTTTTTGACTAATTTAATTAGTCTTATTTTGGATGAAAGATAGAAGTTTACCACAAAAAAGTAAATGAATCAATAAAAAAGTAAACTAATTTTAGGAATTTATCCTGAGTTTAAGGGTTTTGACCTATATTTACCTATAATTGTTATTGCATAAGATGTAATTGTATCTTATCGTATCCATAAATATCAGAGCGAAAGTTAACACCATTTTCATCAACCCACGCTGTATAATACCGTATATAAACATTCACCTTTTCATCCATGTTTAAAGAGCACTTATCTCCTTTTTTAAGCATTTTCTTAACACTTTTATACGATTTATTCATGAAGTTATCAGCGATAAACTCTAACATCTTTTGAGGTTTACTTAAGCGAATGCAACCATGACTATATGCTCTTACAGTACTTTTAAAATATTTTTTATCATTTGTATCATGCATATAGACTGCATATTTATTAGGAAACATAAATTTAACATTTCCTAATGGGTTTCCTTTTCCTGAATCTCTAACAAAATTAAATGGCAATTTACTATTTTCATCGTACTGATACCAGTCTATATCGAAAGGATCAATCTCATGTCTATTCTTACCCCATCCGTCATAAGCTTTAAATTTTCTTCGAGAAAGATAATCAGGATCATCTTGCAACTTATGTAACATCTCTTTTAAGATGATAGACTCCGGTACACTCCAAGTTGGATTTAAAACAACATAAGACATCTTAGATGAAAAGATAGGAGTTGGATTTTTGATACGCCCCACAACAACACGCATATATAACATCTGAGCCTCACCATCCATAAAATACATCATAAAGGCAGGAATATTTACAAATACATGAACCCCAGTCATAAGCTTTTTTTCCCATCTAGCACGTTCAAGATTGAGTTTTATCTTTTGTAAGCGCTTAGATGCCGAAACATTTAACGCCCGTAGTGTACTTTGATTTAGGCTACCAGTAGTCCACAATCCCATACGTTTTTGAAAATGTTTTAAAGCATCTTTTAAAATACCGTCAAAATAGAGATATGAGTCATCGTAAAAATCCAAATCACCACTTTCATACAAACGTTTCGCCAACTTTGCTACACCTTTACCACGCGTACCGAGTTTGAGGTTTTGATTTGGCACTTTGGTAAAACCTCCATCATTTACAATCTGCTGATAATGTTTATATGCCTCAAGTAGTTGTGTATAAATGATGTTTGTAGTGACAAGAGAATAAAGCGTATGTTTAATCTCTCCATTATGTTTAACTTTCTTTAAAAGTGCTTCGCTGTCGATTTTTGGAAAAGAAACTTCCCATGTATAATTAATCTTTTTCTTTTCACTTTTAGCTTTTAATATAGCTTTAAATTTATGGGGATCTATCAAACCAACATAAAGATCATGAGATAGCCCAAAAAAAGCATCCGTTAACAATATATCCAATGTAATCGTCGCAAGATTTTGATCTTTATCATTATAATACTGGCTATTTTGTATATCATCAAAAAGAGATTCTATCTCAGTGAGATGATAACGTTCACTATCTAGCCCTTCAGTAGGTGCGTGTTTAATCACACTAAGCATATCTAGTATCGATAAATCAGCTTCATTAAAACTGGAAAACCAGAAAGTTTGGTAATCTCTTTGCTCATAAAAATGTTTTATCTTTTCAGGAAAAAGCAAATCACCCAAATCATATCTTCCATACGTATTTTGTGACA
>JALULO010000255.1 GCA_027056215.1 Campylobacterales bacterium
TTGATCTGTGTACGACCATCTTGGGGAACTCTTTTTTCTGAGATATCTAGATTTGAGATAACTTTGATACGACTGATCACAAGTGAAATGATATTTTTATCTAAATCAACATGTTTCACCATAACACCATCTATCCGAAATCTCACAACACCACGTTTTTCATGGGATTCTATATGGATATCTGAAGCACCTTTTTTGACAGCCTGATAAAACAAAGAGTTTACAAATTTGATAATAGGTGCAGACTCTTCACTGGTTAAGATATCACTGCTGTTCTTGAGAAACTCTGTTAAAGAGATGTCTTCATCGAGTAGTTCACTCTCACTCTCTTCGTTGATTGTAGAAGAGAGTTCTTTATCTGTTTTGATCTCTAAAAAACGATGAAACAACCTGTCATACGAGCTTTGGTCTACATATGCAAGTGGTAGTTGCAAACCCAGTTTTGAGAGAAGATTAAACCCATCACTGAGATGATCTGGATGCAAGATGATATAAGGTTCTCCTTCAACTTTGGTGCAAAGTAGTGAGTTTTTCACACACAAATCATTGTCTACACCTTCAATCAACTCAGGGTAAAGGTCAAGGTCACTAAACTGCGCTATATTATTTAACTTCATGATAACTCCTAATAACGCTCATCTAAGGTAGTAGGTGTCTTGGAAACTACATTTCCCTGTGCATCTTTTTGGATACGAAATGCCCGACCATGTTCATCAATCAATATTTCAACACTATTATTGACTACAGGCTTGACAGCATGCACAACAGGTATGGTTGTTTGAACTGCTGCTATATCTCTCTTCGTTAACTCTGGTGTTAATAACTCAGGATTCACTTTTATTTGTTTCCCCGTTTCCAGATTTTGCTCCAATTCATTTGCTAAATTTTTCTCAATCAGATCCAACCGCCCCAGTGCATATCTAAGTTTAGAGAGATCTTCACTTCGTTTTACGATATACGGGGTAATCATGATAATCAAAGAAACTTTATCATTTGTATTGGTCGTATGTTTAAAAAGCGTACCTAAAATCGGAATATCTCCTAAAAGAGGAATCTTTGTTACAGTTTTATTGGTTTTATCTTTAACCAAACCACCGATAATCACGGTTTCACCATTTTTGACAACAGCGGTTGTCTCTACCTGACGTTTTGTGGTTGTTGGCAAACCAACTTGACCACCGATAACATCTTCTAAAATCGTTTTAACTTCAAGGGCTACTTTGTTATCTTCAGAAATCCTTGGTTTCACTTTAAGTGTCAACCCAATATCTTCACGAGAATAGTTTTGTCTTGTTAGCGATGTCGCATCACTGCCTGTTGTAGCCTGTGTTAAAATCGACTCTGTTCTACCGGCATATAAAGAAGATTCTTTATTATTGATACAAAGGATTGAAGGTTCTGAGAGTATATTTGCTACGCCATTTTTATTAAAAAGTGAAATCGTTGTTCCAAGAGCGAGTGCTTTGGTAACATTTGGAATTTGAAAATTATTTCCAAGTAAACTAACAACTTTTCCCAATGCATCAGAACCATCTTCACTCCCGATAATACCACTAAATCCATACAATCCAGAAGTATTAGCAATACCACCTAAGATACCATACTTTGCACCAAGTTGTGCTGCTTTGTTTTTACTTACTTCAACAATCTTCGCTTGAACATACACTTGTTGTCTTTCAACATCAAGAGCTTCTATCACATAACGAATCTCTTTGATTTCTCTGTCTGTCGCATAAACAACAATAGCATTTAATTCTGTATCAACCGTTACAGTAGGCTTGTTTTTACCACTGATACTAGGTACAACGTTTCTAGATTGTGCATTCAATGATTGAGCAGATTTTGCATTTATTCTTTTTGGATTATTATGGGATAAAGTCTGAGCTATCGTTGTTCTGTTTGATTGATCTTCTACATGGCTTTTTGCAAAACTTTTATCAGAGAGTAGTTTATCAAGTGTTTTAACGATATCTGCGGCATCTGCATTTTTAACATAGATGATTTCCATACGTTTATCAACTGTATCGTTTGATTTGTCCATCCTTCTGATTTTTGGAATCAATTTTGCAACATTTTTTCTAGCACCTACCAAAACGATAGAATTACTAGCATCATCAGCAAAGACACTTACTTTTTGTGTTTGTATTTTATTGTCAAACATAGCATTTGCCAATTTTTGTACTTTTGGCAACACCACTTTAGCATCGGCATTGTTTAAGGAAACAAAGTGTGCATTTGGTTTCACTGTTCCACTGTCAAGCTGACTGATAAGATTTTTGATTGTTTTGATATTGGACGGATAATCGGTAACAACAATAGAATTGCTCTCATAGGAAAGGGTAATTTTTCCATATTTACTTAAAAGAAAATTAACTTGTCTTAAAATCGTTCGTACATTTAGATTTTTAACAGGGATTACAACAGTTTGAACTTCACCTATATTTGAATCTCCATACATAGGTGGAGCAGATTTAGGAGCATCTGAACTACGAATAACTTGCAAGAATCCATTTTGAGTATCTGAAATAGTATACCCTTTGGTAGAAAGTACTTTAATCAAAAGATCATATATTTTATCTTTTCGTACAGGTCTTACCGAAACAAAATCAACTGTTCCTTGTACATTTTGCCCTATTAAAATATTTTTGCCTGTTATATGTGCTACCATCTTGATAAAATCTACAATTTTTAAATTTTTAAAATTTATCTTTACCGTATTTGGATCTTTTTTAGCGACACTTGCCATAGAGTACGAAGTTAAAAGTACCCCGGCTAGTGCACAACTTATCAAAATTTTCTTCATTATTACCCCTAATTTATATTAAACTCTATATCTACCATTTCTTGACCACGCTGAACACTTAATCCTAATCCATCGAGATTACTTATATTATTATAATACTTCATGACATCCGAGAGAGAATGGATTTCATTACCATCAATAGATTTGATTACATCTCCGCTTTTTAATCCTGATTTATCAAAGAAAGAACCTCTTTGCACATAGTTAACCCGGAAACCATCAATACGTCCATTTTTACGTATTTCCTGAATACGAATATTTTGCCAGATTTTATTTGGATTTTTAACATAAGATGCAACCTCATCTCTACTAACTGAGACAGGCTCAAACGGCTCAGCTATATCATGTGAAACACTTTTTGCTTTAGGCGCAATATCTTGTTGTGTCGAGGTAGATACTTTTTGGTCATCATCATCAATCACAAGATCATAATTTGTACCTGCTTTTTCAAAAACAGCACGGTTATCATAAATCTCTTTAAGCATATACCCCATGTATCTATCACCTTTATACAAGAAGGTAGTACCAAGTTGATCTTCAACTACGATAAAACTATTGAGATCATCCAGATATGTCCCTTTTAATTTTATATCTTTGATTCTGTTTGTTGCTTGAATTTCTTCAACATGAGAGGAGATAACACCACTTTGCAAAATCTTATTGGAAAAATTAAGACTATAATGATATCCCAAATTTCTACTTTTTCCTGCTTGAATATCATCTTTTGCCAAAAAGAAACCACCAATACTATAAAATAATTTCACCAAAGCGAATGGAAGCAATACGTACACAATAAATCTTTTGAAAAAGAGATTAGATGTTTGATTCATAGACATATCCTTCCTCTTTCTTACGGAATAATTCTCTAAAAGCTTGTGAAGTTTTAAAATGCTTACTCGGCTTACTAATCAATTTTAATTTTCCAGCTTTTATATCAAAAGTACCGTCTATCTTTCCAAAATTTCCACTTGCCTTAATCGTCGCGACAAATGGATGCAAAATATTGAGGACAACAAGAACTTCGTCAGCTTTGAAATCAAACATTTTCTTAACATCTTTACCAGAATAGATATCTACTGCTTTTATTTGATTGTAAAACAACCATGGCTTTATCTCTAAAGAACTGATATGTGCACTATTGATACCATCATAAAAGAGATCTGCATCCGTCACCTTTAAGTCAAACCAACGATCTTGTACATTTTTTTGCATGATAGAAATCTTTTCTTTGACCGCAAACTGTTTGAGTGTATAATAAAGGTTTACTTTAGGCATCAAAAATACAATAGCTAAATATGAAGAGAACAATATCAAAACTATTTTTTTCATTTTTGTATCTCCAATCGAACTTTTGCATTTTTGGCATCAACTCTATTGACTTCCAATTTTTTAACTTTTAATCCAGAATTTTCAATCTTTCTTAAAATAGCATTGAGCACATTATTTGGTAAATTTTCAAATACTAGGATATGGACTTTTGATTTATCATAGTCTTTACTCGGCTTCGCTAATTTTTCTAAAGTAGAAATCAATCTCCTTGTAGCACTTTTATCTTTAAAACGTTTTTTCAATGCACCTATTTCTCGGGCTTCTTGCTTAAAGGTCACCAACTGTTCTTTCTTTTCTATATAGGTATGATACGCATTATTTTTCATGTTATATACCATCAACAAAAGTAAAACAGATACAATAATAAATATAAATGTATTTTTTTGTGTCATGCGGCAAGCCTTAGTGTCAGAATATCATCTTTAAAATCACTCTTTTGAATTTTAAACATTTTTGATAATGTATCTTTTATCATCATTTCCCGTTTTGGTGCATTGACTTTGATACGTATAACTGCGTCCTTATCACCTAGAACAATTGTTTCAATAAACTCATCTTTTTGTAAAGGTAGTCTTGAAAAAGCATAAAGTTTTTCACGTAAATTTTTTTGTTTGGAAAATGTTTTTTCAAGCGATGTCTTGATACTTTTTAACTGAATAGACGTTCTCGGCAAATCATATTTGTGTATTAGTGTCATTTTCATATCTTCTGCAACACTTGTCTCTTTTTTGTAATCAATGTATTCCAAAACGAAGGAACTAAAGATAAATAATACACTTGCAGCCAAAAGAATAAAAGTTCGTTTTTCTATCACTTCATGATCCAAAGAGCCTAGTTTCACTTTCATTTTAGAAAGAGTTTTATCTTTTAGCAACTCTTCTATTGTTAATTTTGGCTCTGTACAATTACGTGGAACTTGCATCAAAAGACCGTCTATATTGACTAAAGAACTTTGCGTATCGATTGTACAACAAGCATCAAGTTGAGGAAATTCATACTGCGCAAAATAAATAGCATGTACTTTAGATTCATCTGTAAAATAACGTTTAAGGATACCGGCGATCTCTTCTTTATCATAAGCTATAATGATAAATTTATCATCTTCTTTACTTATGGTGTACGAATAATCCCCTTTAGGAAGCGTACTTTCATACACAGATTCAGCAAGCTTTTTAGCATCACCAATACTCTTAACAGGTAACGAGACTTTTTTAACCCAATAAAACTGCGGTGCAAGTATGACATCAAACGAACCCTTTGTTTGGGGCATACTATTTTGATTTAAAAATATGATCTGGGTATTATTCGAAAATAGGTTTTTCAATACTATCTATCCTCTTGTTTTTGATATCATAATCAAATACCAGTGATCTGTCCACGGTATCTGTATTCAGGATTAAGTTACATTTTATCAGATACTTACTTTTCGTATCATTTGAATCAAATTGTTTTATCCTAAAAAGTTTTTTTATCTCTTGCAATTCAGGATCATTTTGGCTAAACAATGTACAATAATCTGTACTCTCACTAGTATCACTTACCATAGCACTCGCAGGCAAAAGTAATTTCATAGCATTATCAACATCTAACGCCTTACAATCAATCATCTGTCTACTTTGATTAGTATCACCAAAATAAAAATAATCTTCAAATTTTTCCTGACTTATTCGTAAGATATTTTTATCAGATGTCAGACTATAATAACGATCAAAAATCTTTTTAAGATGATTATAATTATAAATCTTTCCCTGAGCAAAATCTATATCTTCAGAAGCAATCTCTGTCATATTACCCAATTCTATATCATCTTTATCAACTGTATCCAGCATCAACTGTTCAAGTAAAATCTTATCCCGAAGATCGTAACTTTCAAAAAAGCGATTTAACGGTCTACATAATAGATCCGTCGTTTCATTTAGATCACAATTTCCCTCACTTGGAAGTAACGAAAACAAAAGTGCATTGAGATTGATTTTTGACATTTTAGAATCAACAAGAAGTCCAACTTCTAAACCTGTTTTTGACTCTTTTAAGGGTGGAATACTCATCGATAAAAACATCTCCAATGCATCGGAATTATTGATATCTTTAGTGTTTGTTTTTATGATTTTTGTAAAATCTTTAAAGATCAAAGAAAACTGATTTTGAGCATCTATACCGGCAACAACATTAAAACTTTTTTGTGAAATACTAAGTGTGTATATCACCAGTGCTGTTATAATCGATATAAACCCAAGAGTCATCATTAATACAATTGCTTTTTTCATAAATTCTAAAGCTACTTTCACTATAATATTGATCTTATTTTATAATAAGATTCTTAAATTAAACTATTTAAATCAAGTTTATAATTTCAATAAAGGAACTAAACACATGAAAAAAGCTTTCTCTCTTATCGAGATCATGATAGTTATCATCATTTTGGGTCTGTTAGCAGGTCTTGTCTTACCTAATTTACTTGGACAAAGTGAACAGGCAAAAAAGAAGATTGTATGTATTCAAATGCATAGTATTAATGATGCACTCAAAAACTTCAAACTTCAAAATGGTACATATCCAAGTACAGAAGAAGGGATCAAAGCATTGATAACAAATCCGGATCCAGATAAATACAAAAGTTATCCTGATGGTGGATTTTTAGATGGAAAAGTACCTGTTGATCCTTGGAAAAATCCTTATATCTTTGTTAACAATGACGGTGATATTGACATGGTTTCACTTGGTGCTGATGGCAAAGAAGGTGGAAGCAAAGAAAACGCTGATATTACATTTACTTCATGTAAAAAATAACTATAACCAGACCTTTAGTCTGGTTATCTTTTTATCTTATATTCCAAACTTGGATCTTGGGTATAAATAAACAAATAATTAAACTGCAATGATCCAATCAATTCTAAAATCTCTTCATCACTTCGATAATATGTAGGATACTTTACACCCTCCACTTTTGTCTTTGGTGGAACCATAATCACAGTCTTTGCCATCCAATTTCCGACATCGCTTGCATACTCTTTTGCTTCAAGTATATCTTCAAGATTATCACTCAAAATAACCACTTTATCATTTTTCATCACTTCTTGAATAGAAGGCTCCCCTTCCATAAAAATGGGATTAAAATGTTTGGTATATCTCATTTTATCCAAGCTATATGGCAATTCATATTCATCACATAAAGCTACCGCTCGTCTAAGTATATCAATATGCAGTGGCGTAATTTTTTGATACTGATAGATATATTTATGTATTTTAAATGTTGTACGAAATAGCGAATCTGCACTAACAATATGCCCAGATGCTTTTTTTTCAAAGAAAGATTGTTTAGGACGAATAGCCTTCAGCATATCTGCATCACATCCAACAAATAATCTTTTTTTAGTTTCAAGTATCATTTCGAATGCTTTTTTCCAATCATTTGGTAAAAATGCAATATTACTTTTTTGTTGTAAAATCATCTTAAAAAAGCTCATTTCTTTTAAAGTCAGCAATGCAAATGAGGCATCTTCATCTGTTATGACAGTACCGGCTAATAAAAAAGCAGCACGTTTTATATCTTCTACTTTGATCAATGTAATCGCATGTAAATGCTCAACAATACGTTCGTCACTAAAAACAAGCACACCCGACTCTTGATTTAGTGCTTTTACGACATCTTCTTTACTTTGTACAAAACACAAATCTCCTTCTTCTACCCACTCTGCATATACTGTTGCACGAAAAACTTCTTTACAATTACCTTGATGATAAAGTATTCCCTGTACTATTTTTGTAATATTTTCTACTGTCATATGTTATCCGCTATTTTTTATTCAATCATAGCAGAATTATGATTTAAAAAGTACGTTAAATAAGGAAAAATTATATTTCAATATGTTATTATGTTCTAATAAACAAATAAAGGAGTACTTATGAAAAAATCAACTAAACGTTTACTTTCACTTGTATTATTCAGCACATTGATTAGTACAAATATTTATGCATATTCTGATGAAGATCGTATTAAAGATATGCAAGCGATGGAAAAAGCTGCACAACAAATGCAAAAGGGGTTTTTGTACAATAACCTCAAAGATATTCAAGAGGGTGCAGCATTGCTAAAAGTTCATACAAAGAAAATAGAACCACCGGTTAAAGGTGAAGATGAGTTCAAAAAAAGCTATGCCTATCAAACAACAAAAAGAGAATCTAAAAAGATCGTAGGTTACGCGGATGAATCTGTAAAATACTTCCAAGAACATCGATCTAAACAAGCCATGAACAGTTTTACAAAACTCTTAAAACAATGTATGACATGTCACGCAAGAATCAGAAAGTGGTAATATATGCAAAAGAGGTCTTTCCTCTTTTGCATAATATTTAAAATGTAAAACGAAGTGTCGCTGAAAGTGCACTTTGTTTATTAGAAGCTTCTAAAACATTCATAGACTTTTCAGTAACTTTGGGTGCATAAACATACCCTAAATCAAGTCCTGTAGATTTTGTTAACTGATATGATAATCCTGCAGTGATGTGTGACTCTGTATAAGCTGGAAATCCCAAAGTATTAAAATACGCTACATTAAATGCGCCAAATGGTGCACCGCCAACGTTGGCTCCCTGAAATGTTTTATTGTGTAATGGAGATTTAGCATAATTATAACCAGCTCTTAACACAAGGTCTGAGTTCACTTTATATGAACCTCCGATTGCAAAGACATCTTGATCATCCCAGCCAAAAGCATCGTAACCATTTGCATCACTCCACATAATACGACGATAATCAAAACTAACAGTATAACACTTACAATCAGAGGTATACCCTATACCTACTCCCACTTCAGCTGGTTGCGAAAGTTTTAAATCATCATAAGTACCATTGGTTGTAAAATCAAATACGTCTTCATACGTTGTAGAAACTTCACTTTGATAATAAGCACCAAGTGTCAAACTAGGCGTTACATAATAACCCACACCAACTTGTGCACCAAAACCTATATCCTCACTCAAACCACCACCTCTTTGTTTGGCTGTTGCCGGATTTGGCGGTGTGCCAGGTGCAGTAGCATCAGGTGTCATAGCAGATATAGATAATGCACCATAGGCAAGTGTCAATCCAAGACCAAGTCTCCAATCTTCAATCTTATAACTAATACTTGGTACAAAACGCATATACTGAAAAGATGTTCGCATATTTGCTAAACCTTTTTGCGGATTTTCATTGCGATAATCTGCACCCATACCTGAAACACCAAACATACCCACACCATATGAAAGATTTTCAGTGATATGATCAGAGTGTGAAACAGTTGGAATAATCGAGAGATCCGCTTTACTTTTAGCTTCTTGACCATTACCTAGACCCGCTGCTGGTCCAACTTTTGCTTTGACAGTAGGCATAAATAATGTAGCACCAAAAGAAGCATTAAATCCTTTTAAATCTACAAGCCACGCCGGGTTTCTAAAGACACTGTCTGTACCAACGCCTGTACCTACACCTACTCCACCCATTGATCTAGATTGCGTGCCTACCCCAATCATATTGTCTCCGTTTGTCGCATGTAACATTGTAGCAGTCAAAAGTGACATCGTTACAAATTTAATAGTTGTTCCTAAAATAGTATTCTTCATTATTCCTCCTTAGTATTTATAAATAATAGTTATATTATACACTATCAATAATTAAAGTTTTATTATAATATTTTTTTATACTAGCAAGAGATATTGATAAGTTTTATAAGAAACTCCATCATGTATATGGAGTTTCTTATATGTTAGTTAAAGAGTTTTTCGCAGTTACTCTGTATTGCGCCGGGTATAGTTGCTATTTTCATAAAATTTGACATTTTCAACATTGGATAATTGATCGAAATATAATATTTAGGATCCAATATCTTAGCAACACCTTTTTCAATCAATACTGGATATGGTAACAATGAAGCATTTTTATAGCCAATCTTTTTGATAAACTTTGATGTACGCTTATCAAGTTTCACACCAGCAATATAAAGTTCAGGTGTGATTTGTTGTAAAAAAATAAGATTTTTATTTTTTTGTAATTTTGCAACCAATGCTTTTGTAGTCCCAGCTTTACCGATTTCAACCATATCGGAATAATATGGCATACCAGTCATGAAACGGTATTTTGGTAAAAGTGTAAATTTTAACTTATCTGTTGAATTTGTTAAACCTTTAAATGCAGCAACAATTTTAGCCAATACTTTTTGAGCAGTAGCTTCATCAAACTTTTCTCCCATAAATGCTTTTGCAAAGTATAAAGGATTTGAAATTGAAATCTGATTATCTTCTTTATCAACCAACAAACGAAGAGAACCGACAAATCCACTATCTTTTTGCTGTGCTAATTTTTGCAAGTTTTCATCTGTAAAGACAATCGTTGTCAAAGTGCCTTTTTTATTTACAGGCGTTATAGCTACAATTTTAAAACCAACACTTTCAAGTTTAGCTTTTGCACTTTGTGTGTCTAAAAATGCCCCTCTTAAATATGCACTGATTCTACCTTTATCTACCGCACCTACACCACCTGTGCCGTCATTGCCCTTATCTACAGCATCACCCTCTGAAGGCGGTACTCTTGAACTAAAAACAATACCGTGATCTAAGTGATCACTATCTCTACTGGTATAATGTATGTCAGATCCACCTACTGTAATAACATTTAGAGGCAATACAGGTTTAGGAACACTTGGCAACGTGATTTTATAACCGTTTTTAACTCTTTCTTCATTTTTTTGTACTTTTTTCTCTACTTTAACTATTGATGAAGTAGGTTGACTTGTTTTGATTACAGGTGCAACAACCTTTGCAACAACTTTAGACTTTTTAGTAACTTTCGTAGGTGCTTTATTGACTTTCGCAACCTTATTACTTACTTTTGCAAGTGCTTTTTGCTGTTTAGGAACAATAGATATAAGGGGATTCGTATTTTCAATTTCAATCGCACCAAGTTTTTTCATCAGATCTGGAATCTTTTTATCTAGTTGATCTATAAAATCACTACGAACCTTATCGGTTATACCCAATGTACTTTTCCAATTTGCAAGTTTTGGCATACCCACAATAATTTTATGTGTACCTTTTTTGATATACATATACATGGTACAAGGGGCAAACAAACTCGCAGCGGGTCTACCTCCATCATTATCAAATACAGTATATGAAAATGTAAACTGACATAAAGAGTATGTCCAAAATGCGTCAAAATTCGGAATCGTATCTTTACCCTCAGAGTCTTTGAAATCATTAAATCCCGCAATAATAAAACCATTTGATTCAAATGTTTCTTCAAATGTTTCTTGAACATCATCGATAACATCATCGATATCACTCTTTTTATCAAAAGGAATTTCAAAATTCATCATACGATCTTTTGGCAAACTTTTTATCGCTATGTATTCTTCTTTCCCACCAAGCTCTTTTTTCATATAACTATCAAGCGTTGCCATAGATTTGATATAACTACTTCTTACCTTTTCATCGGTGATACCGATCATATCCAAAATAGCTTCGGCTGTAAGATGTCCAACATATGTTTTTTTATCATTTAGTTTTTTATATATAAGCAGATTAAATGGGTTAAAACCTGCAATCCTAGGATCTATATTGAAAAGAGGTTTTACATTTTTTTCATTTGCTATAGACATAAAACTCAATATATCAAGATTTGTCTTTCCATATTTTTTCTTATACACATCATTTACACGTTTATGAGGGTCTGTTAGTTTAAATCCTATTGTATTGATTTTTTCTTCAACAAATTTATTATATTTTGCTTCAATATTTTTATCAAATACATACATATGTGCTAGTTTTTTATTAGCAATTGTTAGTTTTTTAGCTTTTGTCGGTAGAACTTTTTTAACAACTGCTTGTTCTTCTTTTAAGAGTGTTAGCGGATTTACATTTTCAGTTTCAACAGCACCCATTGAAACTAATATCTCAGGAATTTGCTGATCAAGCTTATCCATAAATTTGCTTCTAACTTTATCGGTTATCCCTAAAGTAGCTTTCCAGTTTCCAAGACGTGGCATACCAATAAAAAGTTTATTGCTACCTTTTGGTATAAACATATACATGGTACAAGGGGCAAATAAACTCGCAGCAGGTCTGCCTCCTTCATTATCAAATACAGTATATGAAAACGTAAACTGACATAAAGAGTATGTCCAAAATGCATCAAAATTCGGAATCGTATCTTTCCCATCAGACTCTTTAAAATCATTAAATCCTGCGATAATATAATCTTTAGCTTCAAACTTCTCTTCGAACTTCTCTTGAAACTCATCAATGAAATCACTGATATCCTCGGGTCTATCAAATGTAAGTTCAAAATTCATCATGGTTTTATCAGCAAGTTTTTTATAGTCGATATAACTCTTTTTTACACCAAACTCTTTTTCCATCATAGAATCAAGCGGCTCAAATGATTTGATATAAGTTTTGCGTAAACTTTTATCCTTGATGCCTACCATATCCAAAATCGCTTCTGGTGAAAGATGCCCGATATGATATTTTTTATCATCAAGTTTTTTGTAAATCAACATGTTAAAAGGATTAAATGCAGCAATTCTAGGATCGATATTGAACAGCGGTTTGACAACATCTTCATTTGCTATAGACATAAAGCTTAATATATCAAGATTTGTACTACCGTACTTTTTCTTATATACATCGTTTACACGTTTATGGGGATCTGTAAGTTTATAACCAATAGTTTCAATTTTGTGTTCAACAAACTTATTATATTTATCTTCAACATTGCCTTCAACATTATACATAACGGCTAAGTGTTTATTTGTGACCAGATTATTATCTTCAGATGGCTGGACTTTTGCAAATAATATAGTAGCACTAAACAGTAGAAAACTCACAATCATCGTAAAGCGATAGAATTTTATAGACACTCTTTCTCCTTTTTGGGTTTATACTTATCACAATAATATAACTTTTTTTTATTATTGTGATAAGTATAAAAACACAAAAAGCCACTGCTAACTTAATAACAGCGGCTTTTGTATAGTTAAATTAACGAAAAAGATTATTTTTTTGTATCGTTATCTGTGGCATCTTTCACAGCATCACTTGAATCATGTGAAATTGTCTTAGTTGAATCATTTGCATTGTCTGAAACATTTTTTACTGAATCTCTTGAGTCATGTGAAACTGTTTTTGTTGAATCATTCACATTGTCTGAAACATCTTTTACAGCATCACTTGTGTCATGTGAGATAGTTTTTGTTGAATCATTTGCATTGTCTGAAACATTTTTTACTGAATCTCTTGAATCATTTGATACCGTTTTACCCGTATCGTCCATATCATTTGAAATCGTTTTTACAGAATCACTTGAATCATTTGAAATAGTCTTCACTGAATCACTAGTATCATTTGAAATCGTTTTAGTTGAATCATTCACATTGTCTGAAACATTTTTTACTGAGTCTCTTGAATCGTTTGATACTGTTTTCACCGAATCTCTTGAATCATTTGAAATAGTCTTGGATGTATCGTCTAAGTTATCTGAAACATTTTTGACTGAATCTCTTGAATCGTTTGATACAGTTTTCACAGAATCTTTTGTATCGTTTGAAATAGTTTTCACTGAATCTGTTGTATCGTTTGATACTGTTTTGACTGAATCTCTTGAATCGTTTGATACTGTTTTCACAGAATCTTTTGTATCGTTTGAAATAGTTTTGACTGAATCTGTTGTATCGTTAGATACTGTTTTTACTGAATCTCTTGAATCATTTGAAACAGTCTTCACTGAATCTCTTGTATCATGAGACACGTCAACAACACTATCTTTTAAATCTTTTGATGCGATAGTTGAACTATCTTTTAAGTCTGTAGAAACATTTGTAACAGAATCTTTTGTGTCTTCTGCCATCTCTACAGCAGAGTCTCTCGCATCTTTACTAACGCTTGTTACACTTTTTTCAGAACTTCTCACAGTCTCAACTTCACTAGTTTTAAGGTCATCTGACATTTTCACACCAGTGTCTTTTACATCATGGCTGACATTAGTAACTGTTCTCTCCGCACTTTTACTTGTTTCAACTGCTCCATCTTTCATAGACTTAACACTATCTTTTGCATCATGGCTCATTGATGTAACAGCATCCTTCATGTCCGTAAACATATCTTGAAAACTGAAATCTGCTGACAATGGTGCTACCATTGCTATTGTTAACGCACTTGCTAAAACTACTTTTCTCATAAAAACCTCCAGGTATAAATTTAATTTATAGAAGAATTGTAACGTGAATTTGCTTAGGCATAACTTAATGTATCATAAATACTTATATTTTATAATTTTTTCACAATAACTATACTTATAAGTAAAGTTGATTTATTATTATTTTTTCGATACAATCTATTTTATAAAACATTATAAGGAATTTATATGAAAAAATTGGTTCTTACTTTATCTCTATGTTCTACATTTGTATTAGCTGCTAACGGGGTCTATACACAAGAAGACAGGATACAAGATATGCAAAAGATGGCAAACGCTATGGGAAGTATTCAAAATGGTTTTTTTTACAATAATCTTGATTTGATTAAAGAAGGGGGTATTATACTTGCAGATACTATAGAACATATCGAACCTCCGCTAGAAGAAAAAGAAGAAAAAGACTTGATGAACAGATTTCTAAACAATAAAGTAAAGATGACAGACTCCATCAAAAGACGCATCAAAAAGAAAGCAGGACATATGATTGAAGCATTTGCAGATGGCAATCCTAAAAGTGCTTTACAGGATTTCACAAAAATAACAGAAAAGTGTATGGAATGTCACACAAGACTTAGAAAGTGGTAAACATATTACCTTCTTCTGAGTATTATCAAATCATAACTAAGGATAAATACATTCGATGAAAGATAAAAAAAAAGTCATTATGAGCATTTTACTTTGCTATTCCTTAGGTTATAGCAGTGAAATAATCTTGCCGGGTACTGTTATATCTAATGGTCAAAAGATGATTGGAAGCCGTTTTATGGGTTATGTTAAACATGTTTATGTCAAGTTAGGACAAAAAGTTAAACGTGAACAAGATCTCTATGAAATGGAATCAGCAGAATTTGATATACTTAAATCGCAAGCCGATTTAATGGTTGAACAATCTCAGACGGTTCTTGATTTCTGGAAACGCCGACTTCACATTTTAAATGAAAAACGTAAACGACTTACGAAAAGAAGTAAGATGAATGGTATGTTCGGGGATCTTGATGATCTTGAAGAACAAGCGGAAAATGCAAGAACGATGCTTGAAAGTATGAAAGTGATGATCAAACAAGCAAGTATCAAAGCAAAACAGATGGCATCTGTTTATAATTACTTGAAGATGAAAGCACCATCAGATGGTGTTATCGTCATGAAAAATATCAAAGTTGGTGATATGGTTATGCCTGGTATGCTAACTATTATGATGGTAGATACAGAGGACTTAGCTATTGACATCTCTATACCAGCAAGTACTTTAAAAATTGTTCATGTTGGACAAAAAGTTGACGTTCTAATAGATGCATTTAAATTTCGTACCACCGGTACCGTAGATGCTATTATACCAGATGCAAATCCTATGACACACAAAATAAAAATGCGCGTTACTTTTGACAAAAAAGGTGAAAATATCCTTCCTGGTATGTATGCAAAAGTGCTTGTAAATTCTGAAGATGATAGCGCAAACGAAACAGTGCAGGAACCTAAAAAAGACAAAAACAAATCTACTTTACATCCCTTAAAACTTGACTAAAAAAAGAAGATTTTTTTAAAGAAAAAACTTTAAGAGAATCTTCTTTCTATAAAGATTCTCTACTAAAAGATATGAAGAGGCTACAGAGCCTCTTCATCCTCTTCACCAGTTCTGATTCTAACTACTTTTTCCACATCACTAACAAAGATTTTCCCATCACCGATTTTACCTGTGTGTGCTGATGTTTTTATCGTTTCTACCGCTTTATCTACAAAAGTCTCAGAAACAACAACAGTGATTTTTACTTTTGGTAAAAAATCCACTACATACTCTGCCCCTCTATATAATTCAGAGTGACCTTGTTGTCGACCATATCCTTTTACTTCAGATACAGTCATACCTTCTATTTCAGCTTCAACCAATGCACTTTTAACATCATCAAGTTTAAATGGTTTTATGATTGCTTCTATCTTTTTCATTTTTCTTCCTTACTTTTATATTATAGGTTTATTGCTTTTTCACCATGAGTTGCTTCATCAAGACCCATTTGTTCTGTCTCTTCACTTACTCTTCCACCACCTGTTAAAATAGCCGAGATAAAGTATACAACTGCAGTGGCAACACCACCATAAACTATAGTTAATCCAATAGCTTTAAACTGCGCAACTAACTGAGTTGCAAGATTAAAATCGTCTGCTTTAAGGTATGGAGCGATAAATAATGCTGTAGCGATAGAACCCCAGATACCAACAAGACCATGTACCCAAAAAGCATCTAAACTATCATCAACTTTGAACATATGTTTTATTTTAGAAACACCGATAAATCCAACGATACCACCAACAAGACCGATGATAATAGCACCAACGACACCTGCTGAACCTGATGCAGGAGTGATTGCAACAAGACCTGCAACTGCACCTGAAGCACCACCAACCAAAGTAGCTTTTTTATAGAAAAGATACTCAACAAGCAACCAACCGATTACACCAAGTGCTGCTGCAACATTTGTAATCAAAAATGCATTACCCGCAACACCATCAGCGGCAACTTCACTACCGGCATTAAATCCGAACCAGCCAAACCATAATAGTGCCGCACCAAGAACAGTTAAAACAGGAGAAAAAGGTTTGATAGCTGATTTACCATAATCTTTTCTTTTTCCAAGAATCATAGCAACAACAAAACCCGCTACACCAGCATTGATATGAACGACTGTACCACCGGCAAAATCCATCTCACCAAAGTTTAGCGTTGTACCACCACCCCAAGCCCAGTGTGTGATAGGTGCATAAACAACTAAAATCCAAAGTGCTACAAAGATAGTATATGTTGAAAATTTTACTCTTTCAATCATCGAACCACTCGCGATTGCTACAGCAATAGCTGCAAAGGTTCCTTGAAATGCAACAAATAATAGTTCAGGAATCGTACCTGAAAGTGTTTTATCTGTTATACCCGCAAGTAAAAATTTATTTGTACCGATAAAATCGCCATCACCAAATGCTATACCATATCCGGCAACTACCCATACAAGTGTACCTACTGCAAAAGCGATTAAACTCATTCCCATAGTATTCAACACATTTTTGTTACGTGTCATACCCCCGTAAAAAAGCGCTAGTCCTGCTGGAGTCATCAACATTACAAATGCTGTAGCCACTAACATCCATGCAGTATCCCCACTATTTAATGTATCGTCAGCCATAGCGGCAACTGGCAAAATTAACATTGCCAAAAACGTTAAAAATGTTTTGTTTTTCATTTTCACCTTTCCTTATTTAATGATTTTAAAACTTTATTGTACATAACTTTTTACTATATTGTAGTCGAGCATATGATTAAATTTTAAGCAATTATATAATTAGTGGAGAAAGTTTACGAAGAGAGAATAAGGAACAAGTTAGACAAATCCTATCTTGTTCCAAAGAGTTGAAATGATTGTGCCCGCTAGGAGGTTTTAGACACCTATGAGAGCACGGTTTGTATTTTTAGAAGTTATATGTTAAATATGCTTGAACATCGTTCACAGCATCAGAACCATCAACATCTGTATTGATATATGCTAAAGTTGCATCAAGGTTACCCAAAGATTTTGTAGCAGTTACAGCGATTTCTTGCATATCTGCAACAGCTCCACCATGGTCTGCACTTGTATAGTAAACACCAAAGTCTGCAATATCTTTTGCACTATACTCTGCTGTAATATTAAAAGAATCTGTATCAGACTCACCTACATGATCAAAGTTCCACCATGCTTCTGTGTATAGTTTTGATTGGTCATTTCCAAGATTTTTAAATCCTAGTGCTTTAGATGTACCAGTCATAGCATCTACACTTGAATATGCTGCACTTAACCCGATACCTTCGTAGTTATATCCAAGCTTAACTGCAAATGCATTTCCATCAGAATTGTCACTAGCATCTAATCTTGCAAATTGTGCACCTAAACCAAATCCTGCATATTCAGTATCTGCTTGAATCCATGTGACATTTGCTACACTTGGAGCGATATAATACCAAGCTTGCGCAGTTACACTTGGTATGATTTTTGTAACAGCACCAAATGCATAAGCACCTTCTTTAGTTAAAAACTGATTAAAACTATCATCACTAAAACCCTTTGTTGCATTTACAGTAAAAGCTGTTCCTGCACCTGCATTATTGCTTCTTCCAACCCATGCACCTACCAATGTCGTATCAACAATATCATTATTTACTGCTACTGCTGCATCAAATGTATTTTTAGCGATATTCCATGTTTCTGTAAATACCATAGGTGTATCAAGTGCTTGACGACCAACTACCATAGTAGTATTTGAAAGACCGTTTAATGGATGAAATGCAAGATTTAATGTATCAATCCAGATTGCGTCATCCACGGTATGGTTAATCCAAGTTCCAGCTACAAGTGTGTTTTCAAGACCCATTGTACTAACGCCTGTTATGCCATAGTTCAATTTAACACAAGTATCACATGAACCAACTGCTGCAGTTCCACCCAATTGTACAGCTGCATTTCCATAAGAGGTACCTCTATTAAAAAGATCACCGCTACCTGCATCATTTGTTCTATAAAACAAACTTGCACTTCCACCAAAGCTTTTACTACTGATGTCAGCCATTGCTGCTGTTGATAGCATTGCGAGTGCTACTATACTTAAACTAATTCTTTTCATTCATTTCTCCTAATAATTTTTTGAACGAGACTATAATGCTATCAAATATAAACTGTATTTTACTTTATAAAGTTTTATTATAAATGATCATTTTTTAAGCATCATATGCTATAATTTTTAGCATGAATAGTATCAACAGTATTAAAAAAGGTTTAAAGCTAAGTAAATCACTACTTGTTTCAACTATAATCATTGGTGAACCCTATACAGGCAAGATGGAATTGGTAAAATCTATCTATCCTCAGGCACTTTACGTAGATGCAAGTGAATATGCTCAACTTAAACACACATTGCATACTCACAATGAAATAGTAATCTATAACTTTGAGAAAATCACTAACTTTAGTCTAATTGATTTTACCAACAAACGAATCATTGCCATTGCGAATAAGACAAATAACATCAAAGAGATAGAAGATCATTTTGCTTTTATTTACTATATACCGCCTCTTAGAGAACGAAAAGATGAAGTCTACAAGCTAAGTCAAATGTTAAGTACAACTATCAAAGAAGAACTTATGCTTGATGAGAGTGTTAAAATAGATTTAACAAAATTAGATCTTTCTCAAAATTTTAAATCCTTTAAGATTTCACTCTATAAAGAGTTTATTAAGAAGAGTTTGACTACCGAAGATTTAGAAGAAGTTTTATATACACATTTTCTAGAAAATCTGGAAGGCAAAAACGGTTATAAAGAATATCTTCCTATTTATGAAAAACCTCTTATAATAGCTGGACTCAAAAAGTTCAAATCACAACTTAAACTCGCGGAAGTATTAGGACTCAATAGAAACACACTACGAAAGAAGATTCATGAAAACGATATTGACTAAATGTCAATTCATCATAGAAAATGATGCAAATCCTCTCCTTATATTTGATAATACAGGAAAAATAAAATACCTAAATAAGCTTGCTGAGTTTTTACTAGGAAGTTGTCAGCCCAAAGAGCTTTATGATCTTGCGCTTTCTCATGCACCCAAAAGTTTCGGTGCAAAAATAACGTATATTGATCTGATTTATAAAACATATCATTTTTATGCTATCAATATACTTTATGAATGTGAAGAAGAGATTGTTATACACCTTTATCAACAACCACTGCCATTACAAAAAGAAATCTTACTAGATGGTTATACGCCAACAGATATCAATCTTTTACTCGAAACCAATCTTGAACTCTTTAAGATGAATTACCAAGGTAACTTAAAACTCTTTACCGACTATGATCTACCCAAAATTCATCTCAATCAAAACAGTTTTTCACTTCTTCTTAGAAAGATTTTTGAACAAGTACAATCAAGTATAAAAATAGAAATCTCTATGACATTGAAACTAGGCGAATCTATCCATATCAATAAAAAACGCTACTCTATTTTGATCCTAAAAATCAAAACAGACAAAAGGGAGATAGCCAACGATGCGCAAATCGAAAAACTCTCATCTCAAAACCATATTGTCCCTTTTTTGAAAAGCCATACTATCGTTTTAGAAATACCCTTTATCCGAGTGGAGGATTAAGAAAGTTTCATATCTCCTAAAATCTCTGTAAAAACTTTGTATCTGCTCTCTGGTGAGGGATGTACCATCTTATAAACCAAATCCGAAACTTCTTCGTCCAACGTATTGTTTAACTTCACAGGAGGAAGGGGTTTTTTTTGTCCTATTGGCTGAAAGTTATGAATCTCAAGATATGCCTTATCACTGGTAAGTTCTCTATAAATAGTATTTCCAAAATCAAATATTTCCAAAGGCTCAAACTTTCCAATACTCTTATGTCGAATAAGACTAAAACGATAATCGATTCCCTTTTCCTTGATCCAATAATTAAACTTCATCATAAATGCAATCGCACCTTTAGAGTATGAGGGAAGTATCTCATCTAAAAACAGATCAAACTTTTGCCAACTCTTTCCCTCCTCAACCAATGCTTTGATATAAAAAGGAGCAAAACGTAAAGGCGCTGCTTTAAAAATAGTCACTGCTTCTTTGGATTTTGCAAAGCTTCCTCCCAGTAGTATGTCCACAGCTTCTTCTACCTTGCCATCTACCTTTGTTTTAGCACCAACAAAACCGATATCGCCCCACTCATGAATACCACACCCCTTAACACAGCCACTCCAGTGCATTCTGATCTTTTGAGTAAATCCAGGAAACTCAGTTTCTAAAAAATTTGCCATGTTTAGGGCATCGGCTTTATTGGCTATTACCCCATAACTACACTCGTTTTTTCCTACACACGCTACGAGAT
>JALULO010000256.1 GCA_027056215.1 Campylobacterales bacterium
ATTCAACTTTTCGATCTCTTGATCAAAGTATTTTATCATATTTTCTTTATGTTCTTTTTCTTGGGATAAGCTATCTCTTTTAACCAGTGCTATACGCATTTGTGAATAATCACCCTGCTTTGGATATTCAAATTCAGCTATTTGAACTTTTAAAATTTCTATTTGTTTTATCATGATTTGCTGTTCATGACGTTTATGAGCAAGTTCTTGTTCAATCTCAGAAACTTTTTGTTTTTTTATTTTCAAAAGTTCTGAGAATTTTGTTTTCATACGATAATTGTATCTTTTCTATCTGGACTAGTAGAAATAATACCTACTTTTGTTTCTGTTAAATTTTCAATCACTTTAATATATTCTTTAGCATTATTGGGAAGCTCTCTATATTCACGTATCCCTTCTACTTTATCCCAACCTTTAAAGGTTTTATATATGGGTTTAACATCTTCAAGTTCATACGGTACATAATCTATCTCTTTACCTTCAAATTTATATGCAACACATATTTTTATCTCGTCGAAACCATCTAAAACATCAAGTTTCATCAGTGCAATCTGATCACATCCATTTAAGCGACACGCATGTTTAGCTGCTACAGCATCAAACCAACCACATCTTCTTTTTCGACCTGTTGTTGTACCAAATTCATGACCTTTTTGTGCAATCAACTCACCCTCTTGAGTCAAATCTTCAGATGGAAAAGGTCCATTTCCCACTCTTGTACAATATGCTTTAGCAATACCTGTAACTTTACCAATATCTTTAGGATTTAACCCCAAACCCGTACAAGCTCCTGCACTTACAGTATTTGAACTAGTTACATAAGGATAAGTACCATGATCGATATCTAACATCGTACCCTGTGCACCTTCTAACAAAACTTTTTTACCCTCTGCCAAAAATTGCCAAACCAACTTTGTTGTATCTGCGATATAAGGCTCAAGATTTTTTTTATAATGCACTAAATCGTTTAAAAGATCTTCTCTTGTCGGTGTTGCTATTTCCATAGCATTAAATAGGATTTTATTGTCTTCAAAATACTGCAAAATCTTATCTACCAACTTTTCCGGATGATGTAGCTCTCCTACACGATGCCCAGTTCTTTGAATCTTATCAGCATAAGCTGGACCAATACCCTTACCTGTTGTGCCGATTGCTTTTTTACGTAATTTTTCTTTACTCTGATCTATCAAAGCGTGATATGGCAAAAGTAGATGCGCTTTATCACTAATAAAAAGTCTTCCTTGTAAATCATCAAACTGTTTTAACTCTTTATCTATTAAATTCTCGGGACTAACAACAACACCATTACCAATAATATTGATTGCATTTGGATTAAGCACTCCTGATGGAATCAGATGCAATGCATATTTTGTACCATCAACAACAATGGTATGCCCTGCATTATGTCCACCCGCAAAACGACATACTACATCATGTGTTTGTGCCATATGATCAACTATTTTACCTTTTCCCTCATCACCCCATTGCAAACCTACAATTAAATCTGCTTTTAATTCTTTAATCATTAATCTATTAATTCCTCTATAATATTATCCGTGTAAAGTGCAAAACCTATTGAATCATTCTCTTTATATGTATAATTTCCACCCATTCCCAGTGTCGAATTGTTTTGTATATACCTAAAAAACATATTATCATAATACTGCATCTGTGCAAAATATAGTGGAGCAATAACAATATGATCATAGTCAATATTTTGTGTTAATTTTTGTATCTTGATCAATTCATTTTTCAGATCATCATCAACTTCACTAATTACTTCATCAAGTTGTTCAATTTTTTGTAAATATGTTAATTTTGTCAACCAGTCAACATCAAGTTTCAATAACTCTTCCAAATTTGCATTTTTGAACCAATCAAGTGAAATATCTAATTTTTTTGAAATAATTCTTGGTATATTAATATTTGATATTTGTAATAATGGCTTTAAATTTAAACTGCTTAATATCATTGCACTATCATTGATACTGATTGATAAATCTGATTCACCAATTGATTCAGCACCTATTTGATACTGTTCTTGGCTTGGATATCGAAAAACAGGCTGTATATAAAACCAACGATTCTGCTTGACGCTTCGCCCTAATCTTTTAGTAATAATTCTTACAACATCCAGAGTACTGTCTGCACGAAGTGTTATGATGTGATTTTGACTATCGGAAAAACGGATTAATTCTTTTTCCGACAATGCATTGTGCTGATGGTAACTTAAAAGAGGTGTTACTATCTCCTCATATCCGTTTCGTAAAAGAATATCACTTGCAATATTTTCAATTTTCCGTTTTTGGCTAGCACTTTTACCAAAGTAAAGCCGTGTGAGACTTGGTATCTCATGTTCGTAGATCATCAATCATCCTATATTTTAATAAGCTTATATGTAGAAAGCAGTATAACAAAAGTTTAATGAGAAATCAGCTTTAATCCTATAACCAAAGCGATTAGTATCAATAGTATAAGTGATATTATATATTTATTTAAATGACCCTTTATAAATTTAACACCTTTTTTCCGGATTTTAGTAATCAGTGTTCTTTCTCTCGCCACTGCTCTTTCATCTAAAAAAGTAAATGCAAGCAACAATGTAATTGCAAATAAAAAGAAAATAACTTCATCAGGCTGTCTTCGCAGAGCCAGCCCCATAAATGAAAAAACAAACTGAATAGCCGCAATGATAACTACTGAATTATCAACGCCACCTTTCCATCTAAGCACTTTATGGTGTAAATGTGTTTTATCAGGATTAAATGGTGATAATCCACGTTGTAATCTTCTAATCATCACTGTTAATGTATCTATAATCGGAATAGCCGTTAAAAAAAGCACTGCTGTTATGCTTATGTAGTCAATAGATTTTATGGCAACAACAGAGATTGTAAAACCTAGCACTAACGATCCACTATCACCCATAAATATTTTTGCCGGATGCCAGTTAAAAAATATAAAAGCTATAATTGAGGCTATCATAAATGAGGATATTATCATCATGAAATCATCATGATTTACCATACCAATGTAGTAAAATGCAGAAAATATAACAATCGATACACTACCAGACAAGCCATCTAAACCATCAATTAAATTTAGAGCGTTGGTAAAACCGATAACGGCAAATGCAGTTACCAAAAACGATATAATAAGTGGAAGTTTTATAGTATGCCCATACCATGTGCCTAATGTCTTAATAGCTAAATGATCCATAAAAAATATAGCAACAGTGGCAAGTGCAATAAAAATAAATTTTGTTTTAGGGTTTACACCTCTATTATCATCATAAACACCCACTAAAAATATAATAACCGATCCAATAATAAAACCTAAATATTTTAATACAAAGTCATAATGGAAAAGCACAAGAACACTTAGATATGCAAGAAAAATAGCTACACCTGCACCTCGAGGTATAGGATTAATATGGGAGCTTCTCTCATTTGGGATATCTAGCATCCCTAGTCTTGATGAAAATTTTGTCACCATATATGTTAGGAAGAGAGAGAGCAGGAAGACCAATACTATATCTAAACTATTAATCATTTGACCCTCCATCTCTACTTAACCCTTTTAAAACTATTTATATGTATAACTATATTTGAAAAAACTTTGTGACATATTTTTAGGTCTTACCCCATTTAATACGATACCTACATTTTTAATATGATATGATGCGACCATATCCTCCAAAGATTTCATATAATCTTTTTCTGAATACTCTGATCTAAATACAATCAACGATATATCCGCTAATTTCATCAATAGTAATGCATCAGTAACAAGTCCCATCGGTGGTGCATCGACGATGATATAGTCATACTCTTGTCTTAATTCATCAATAATAGACTCTATCTTACCTGATTGCATCAATTCTGATGGATTGGGGGGGATAGGTCCAGATGTTATGATATCAAGATTTTTAATCTTTTTATGCTCCCAGATCACTTCTTTAAGTGTATTGTTTTTAGACAACACTGTACTCATACCAATCTTATTTGTCAATGCAAAAACTCTGTGTAACATAGGTCTACGCATATCAAGAGATAATACTATACATTTCTTATCACTCATACCAAATACTGCTGCAAGATTTGTTGCAATCGTAGTTTTACCTTCACCTGGTACTGTGGAGCTAACTACAATCACTTTGCTTTTGTTTTCAGTAGGTATAAATTCCAAATTTGTACGAATCAATCGCAAGGCTTCACTTGCTACTGATTGTTGGTCTTCAATTGTAAACATTTTATCGGCTGCACGAACTTGTGGGATAACACCATAAAATGGAACCCTTGTATTACTAACAATGTCTTCTCTCGTTTTAATCTTATCATCAAGCATCTCTCTTAAGTATGCTATAAGCATTGCTGTAATAAATCCTAGCAACAAACTTGTCAATAAAATCATTGGAACATTTGGTTTTACTGGTCTTGCCGGTACAACAGCTCTGTCTAGAACTCTGTTACCAGATACAGTTGAGGCTTTATTAATAGACATTTCAGCCTGTTTCTGAAGTAAAAATTCATATGTTTGCTCATTGATTTTATATTTTCTTTGTAGCGCGGCTAATTCTCTCTCTTTTTCCGGAAATTTCAATAGCGTGGTTTCACTATTGTATAGTGTATCTTCAAGAGATCTTCTTTTTTCACTTATAGAATCACTAATACTCTCAATAGCACTTTCCAATGCCATTCTAATATCATCAATTTCATCATTTGCTTTTTGCACATCAGGATGCTGTTCTGTAAATTTTGCTGATAACTGGATCTTCTTAGATTTTGCTTTTTGTAAATCATCCAACAATGAAGCAAGCACTGGATAATCTTTTGCCAAAGAAGAGACTGCCCCATAGTTTCCTGTTTTAAATTCACCATAAAGTGCATTAAAAGCACTTTCTTGTACTTTAATATTTGCAAGCTCTGCTTTTACTTTGCTGTAATTTGTTAAGGTAACTTTAGACTCAGTTTTAATATCAACAAGATTATTTTCTTCTTTATAGTTTTCTAATTTAACCGCTGATTCTTGCAACTTTTTACTTACTTTTTTGAGTTGTTCATCCACAAATGTTAATGCGGTAGATGCTTTGGATGTTTTCTTTTCCACGCTTTGTTCAAGATACTTATTTACAAGATTATCAAGAAAATCTTTCGCTCTTTGCGGTACACTATCTTGATATATCATTTTAATGATAGAGCCATTTTTTGAAATAGGAAAAACATTTAGATTTTTTGCGACTTCATCAACAGCTTGATCTTTATCTAAAATAATAAAGGCATATCTGCCAGTTGTCAAATCACTCATTTTGTGAACAACTAAAGAAAAATAATTGTTATCTATTTTTTCATCAAATTCAAAAGTCCCGGAAAAATCAATTTCATTTACTCTTTTACCAATCAATGAAGATACAGATTTTCTAATAGATTGTATCACGCCACCATGATCTACATATATTTTAAAATGTTTATTATTTATTGGTTCAATAATAAATTTTGAACCATATACCAAAGGATTTTTCACTTTAAGTTCATTAATTTTGATAGGACTATTCTTATATAATTCAAGTTCTTTATATGAATTTGCAGTAAAATATCGTATATTAAACCCAACTTTATCTAATGCTTTCTCAATTAATGCCCTTGACTTAATAATCTCAACTTCAGTATCAATCAATGTAGATTCATTACTAATTCCCCCACCTCTCACAACAGAATCAAGACTAAGATCTAAATTGTCATTACTAACTTCAATGGAAGCTGATGTTTCATAGGTTGCTGGTGTCATATAAGCATAAAATAATCCACTAATAAAAAAGAGTGAAACAATAAAAAGGCTTAAAGTTTTGTTCTTACCCAAAACTGCCAAAACTTTTTTAAAATCTCCCATATCATCTAATTTGGATAATTTTTTTTGCGTATTTTCCATATTACTATCTCTCTTTCTTCATTATGGTTGTATTTGCTGAACAGCTTGCTCAGGATTATTAACATTAAATATACGTGTATTGGTTAAATACTTTCCAGTATATAATACACCTAAGACTTTAGCAGCAAGATCTATGCCCGGTACAGCTTCGGCTATAGCAAGATTTCTTCTTCTTCTTTCATTTGGCATAACATACACAACATCATTTGGATA
>JALULO010000257.1 GCA_027056215.1 Campylobacterales bacterium
CGAACAACACAGACTCTGCCATGAATGGACTAGATGAAACTTTAATAAAGTTTAAATCAAAACTTATACGAGCTGCAAATGGAACAAATTCATCTACTAGTTTAGGTGCCATAGCAGATGATTTAAGTGCTATGCGTGATCATTTGATGAGTATAGCAAATACTTCGATAGACGGACAATTTTTATTTTCTGGTTCAGCTTTGGATGATAAGCCGATTAATTCAGATGGTTCATATAATGGAAATGGAGAAAAATTAACATCTTTGATAGGCTCTGGTGTTCAATTGCCTTACAATATAGATGGAAATTCTCTATTTCGAGGAAATGATAGCGATTATAAGAAAATTGTATCTACAAATATCAAAATGTATAGCGATAAAGATACTAAAACTATTTTAAAAGGTAGTGACAATATAGAAGACTTGATGTCAAATAATGGCGGAGGAGACACTGCACAATCAAAAGCATATTTTTATATACAAGGTAAAAATAGCGATGGCAGTTCTTTTAAAAAGAAAATTGCTATAGATTCTACAAATGATGTGGACGCACTTCTAAAAGGAGTTAAAAATAGCTATACTCCAAGTGATGGGGTAGATGTGACTTTGAATGATTATGGACAAATAGAAATCAAAGATAAAACAGATGGCAAAAACTCATTAGACTTTAGTATGGTTGGTTCATATACGAATGCTGGCAAGAAAGGCGATGGAGATAATGATGGCGATATAGATAATTTGACAAATGTTGTATCGTTTACTAAAAGTAATTTTATCAAATCACCTGATGCTGTTAGTGAAGATGTTTCGTTTGATAGAAATTATTTTAAAGTAAGCGGAGATAAGCTTAGTTCAAATGTTTCGCAGGTTGTTAAATCTGACAACTCTTTTGCAACTGCAAAAACTCTTCTTGTAGATGCTTCTGGTAAGTCTTCTATCAATGGTGATGAATTGACTGTAAAATATACAGATAAAGACGGTAACGAAAAATCTGCTAAAATTGATTTTAAAAGTGGGGGTTCCACATTTACGGTTAATGGAGATGAATACAATATATATGACGCAAGTAGTGGCAATGTTACAGATGGTGATAAAATGACATATCAACAGCTAAATGATGTTACTGCGATGTTGGTATCTGGTCATTTACCCGAAACAACAGACAGTGAGAAGGATTATAATGATGCTGTTATAAAGGCAAGAAAAGATGTAGATGTTTCACTTGATTACAAAGGAAGACTTCAGATACAGGATAAAACAAATTCATCTACCAAAATAAAATTTTCAATGTACGATAAATCTAGTGATGATTTTAGTAATAATACTGGTAATACTCTATCATTTATGTCAAACAATGCTGTTACTGTTGATGATTCAAATGTGGACTTTTTTAAGGATTTAGATCAGATGATTGAATCTGTAAGAGATGGTAA
>JALULO010000258.1 GCA_027056215.1 Campylobacterales bacterium
ATATATATGGCTCCAGTGCCCCTTCCCCAAAAGGCAGTTTCATTAATGTATGTGTCATAATGACTCCTTCGTATTATAGTTTTTTCTGATCTTATTGTAGGACGTATCTATGTAATGTTTGTGTAGTGTGAAGTATAAAGTTTATTAGGATTTATACCGATATTACCATATATTACGTTTACTCAAAAGGAACTATCCCTATGTATACTAAGTTTTTTATGTCCATGTTCACTATCTCTTTTATCATCATTGGATGTGGTGGAAATACGCAAAAGCAAAACACTACTTCACCCATCATAAATGAAAAACAACCTCAATCGAAACCTGAAACACACACTGAGCCAAAAGGTATATATGTACTACAAACTCTGAAACGGTATGATGATACAACTGATACTGTAAGCTATTATGACGTGAATAGTTATGACAAATATGCCAATCTTATTAAAAAACGTTATACACTAAACAAAGATGACATCTTAAATGCTGAACAAACTTATACTTACGATGATAATAAACATCTTTTGACAATAAAAGCAGATACTAATAATGATCAAACAGTAGATTATATAGAAACTCATATTTATAATACGCAAGGTTATCTGATAAAAAAAATATATGATTTTGATGCAGATGGGAGAGCTGATAAATCAGAAACATATACCTATGATGATGCTGGACATCGTACTAGTTTTACACAAAATGATGGTAACAATATCGCAAACTATATCGAAACATATATTTACACTGATGGATATATGACACAAAAAGATTACGATACAAATGGCGATGGTTCTATTGATAGTATGGAAACATATACGTATGATGATTTGGGTCATCGTACTTCATTTAGCCAAGATGATGATGCTGATCATATCGCAAACTATATCGAAACATATATCTACACTGATGGATATATGACACAAAAAGATTACGATACAAATGGCGATGGTTCTATTGATAGTATGGAAACATATACGTATGATGATTTGGGTCATCGTACTTCATTTAGCCAAGATAATAATGCTGATCATATCATCGACTACATGGAGACTATGACTTACGATACCAACGGTCATCTACTTTTAAAACAGTATGATGATAACGCAGATGGAACACCTGAAAAAGTAGAAAAGTATACTTATGATACAAATGGGAAACTCACCACTTTTCAGTTTTCAGATCAAGGTGATGGTGATTATACACAAACTTATAGCTATGATGCACACGGAAATCTTGTCGCTATTAGAAAAAATACTCATCTCATAAAAGAGCAAACTTGGGTATTTATTCCCTTAGCTGACTAATCTATATCTGACATGAAGTAGTCTTTTCGTAACCGGCTTTACATCGAAGCCAAAGTGGCCATTTGTAAAATTTTTCGACTATCTTTTTTAGGTAATATGCCACTATACCATAGATACGAATTTTCTCCATATCTAGGATAGCATAACGTCCACCAAGTGCGATAGCAACACCTTTTAGTTTGATATTTGCAGCTAAAGGTTGTTTGTTTTTTAAAAGTTGTTTGATATTATTCGCTGCACAGATACCACTTTTGATAGCAACCTGAGCATTGTCAGGCAAAATCTTTCCTTTTTTATCCACTATCTCAGCAGCATCACCAATGGCAAATATATTTGGATATTCAGCTATTTGAAGCGTATTTAACACTTTTAGTTGTCCAAGTTTATTGCATGAGAGCCCAAGGGTATTTAGTAACGGCGAGCCCATAATCCCTCCAGTAAATATCATAAAATCAAACGTGATGCTTTGCTTGTTTTCAAGATATGCTATGTCTGTTTTGATTTTGGTGATATGTGCACCGGTATGAAGTATGACACCCAGTTTTTCAAGTCGTTTGTAAGCACATGAGCTAGTCTTTGGATGCATGTGTTTGAGGATAGTTTTAGAACCTGAGACTAGATGGATTTTGAGAGTATTGCATGCAAGGGTATTACTCTTATAGTAGCGGTTAAAATACTCTTGCATCTGCGCTGCAATCTCTACCCCCGATAAACCTGCACCTGCGACAAGTATACTATAGTGCTGTTTTGCTTGTTGTGCATTTTCAAGTCTGAGATAAAGTTCTTTTTCAAAAAACTGTTTCATCTCAAATGCACCTGTCATACTTTTTACCCCACGTGAACAGCTTTTAAGTCCTTTTATAGCATTAACAAAACGTGTCACACTACCCACTGAGAGGATGAGATAATCATAAAAAAGAGGCATTACTTTATCACACTGTATGCATCGTTGTGTAATATCTATCTTTTTTACCCCATCATGTATAAACGTAACATGCTCTCCAAAACTTTTAGACAGAGTATGCAGATTTACGATAGTTTTGTCAAAGGGAAGTGTATTGGCAACAAGCTCATAAGCCTCTGTTTGCAAAAAATGATAAGGATGCCTATCAATCAACGTGATATGTATATCTTTGGTATTTGCAAGTGTTCTAAGTGCTGAAACACCACCATATCCGCCACCAATGATCACAATATGTTTCATCCTATCCTCCTCTCTCTTTACACACTCTACACAAAATCAGTGTAAACTATGTGTAGATCAAGACAAGGAATAGATCATGAAGATGCTAGCTTTACGTGTTCGTGCATATCCAAGCGATCTTAATCCCATAGGTACAGTATTTGGTGGTTGGATCATGGCAAAGATGGATAAAGCAGCTTCGATCGCGGTGGAAGAGGTGATCTACGGCACAGCAGTAACCGTTGCCGTCAGTAATCTACACTTTATCAAACCTGTAAAAAATGGGGATATCGTCACCATCTATACCACCATCAAAAAGATCGGTACTACGTCGATTCATATCTATGTAGAAGCCGATGTTCGTTGTCGCCAATCACACGAAGAAACCCACGTAACCAATGCAACCTTTACCTTTGTAACCGTTAATCAAAAAGGAGAAAAGACACCTATACGCTCCCTCCTGCGCGATGATATACATGATGAAATATCAGCTTTACTTTGATTTATCTATGCAAGTTTTTACATAAAATTGTAAAAGTAAAACTACAATCCTCTACTTTATAGGATTGACTTTTTGTCCAAAGATCACGTTCCATGCAGCTTTTCCAGCATCTTTGGCATCTGATTGTACACGTATTTCTACTTCTCCGAGTTTATTTGGGCGTAAACATACAAATACATTGTCTTCGGGATAGAAGTTGACTTTTGTTTTGATCAGTGTTCCTGCTACGAGTGAAACAGGTTTAAAAACTTTCCAGCCCATAGAGAGTGCAATCTTTCTTAAGTGTTGTGCATCTTCAAAAATACTGCCCTTTGCTTTGAAACACTCTTTTGCAAACTCTCCCGCCCATAGGGATACCAAAGAAGTTATCAGCATGACAAATAATAATTTTTTCATAGATTTGCCTCTCTTTTTATATTATTTTCTTACAGTATACTCTACTTTACAGATCTTGTAAAGCCCCTAAAAGTTTTTTTTCATTTACCATACCATACAATTCATAGGAAAGATCTCCTTCAAAATCATACATCAGCTTAAAAGGTAAAGCCCCATTCCAGTTTGTATTCTCCTGCGCATATGCAATAAACTCTTTTGCAGATTCAAGATTGATAATTGGATAATTCAAATGGTTTTTTTTTGCAAATATGACCATTTTTTTATCGTTTCGTTTAGATGCTGCTTGTATGCCTATAAAGCGAACATTGCTTGAAAAAGTCTTTTGAAACTTCACTAGTGAAGGCATCTCTTCGATACAGGGAGGACAATTTGCACCAAAAAAGTCCAAAATCATTACAGTATTTGGAAACTCTTTGATTTTTAGAGATAAAGGTGTTATTTCCATGTGATACTCTTTGCCTAAAATACTTTTTAGGGTAAATTCTTTCGCAAAAAGAAGTGTGCCAAAGAGCATAAGTAAAATCACTATTTTTCGCATCTATACAACCTTTTGTAATGTTATTTTCGTATCTTGATAGATAGCACTATCTCCATGAAGTGATATCCCATCGGGGGTTAGGTAGTTTACACCCGGTGTACCAGAATGGATCTTTACGCAATCATCTCGAAGAGCTTCACTGATTTTAACTTCAAACGTAGCCTCACCATAGGGCGAAATCGCACGTACCATTTCACCCTCAGCAAAACCACATGAAGGAGGAAGGTAGATATATTTATCTCTTTTAAATTGACTATTGAGTGCATATTTATACTTTGACGTTATAAGAAAATACCCTTCTTCTTCACAAAGTTCATCATCATACTCATCCATAAATACAAATGTTTCATCATCTGTATAAAAACCATCACTATAAGGAATCTCTTGATACTCTTTGTTTCTAAGATAACCCTCTTTTTCATACACGTTATTGCCCACGATAGTTTCTATCAACTCTTTTTCATCTGCAAGTTTATCAAATCCAAACGCATCACATAACGCTTGTGTCAATGCCACTTCACTGATACCGATCTCACTCTCATGTAGTTTTGGCATTCGCCCGATAAAATCAGTTCCATAACTAAAACGCATATCCTCTTTTTCTAAAAAATCTTTTGCAGGAATAACCAGGTCGGCAAGTTTAGAAGTTTCATTTTCATACAGTCCAAAGTAGACACTACATTTTGTATGTCCAAGACGCCCAATCACTTTGTGGCTGTTTGGCATTTGGTTTGCGGGATTACTTCCTTGTATGAAAGCTACATCGTACTCGCTAAAATCAACAATTGGGAAGGGTACTTGTTTTTTACCTTTTTCAAAAATATTTTTAAACCCAACGCCACTGTTTCCCAGATAACTAACACCACACCCCTCTTTACCAAAAAGTCCCATCATCGCAGCAAACGAATCTATAGCCCTTAGTACTGAGCTACCATGAGCATACTTTTGCACACCAACACCAACCAAGATCGAAACTTTTTCCTTATCCATCAACATCAGTGCAGTCAAAACATCTTCAAGTGCTACACCCACATTTTCAACCAATGTTTTTACAGGAAACTCCCGAAAAAAATCAACAAAATAATCAAAATCACTGGTAAACTTTTCGATAAAATCATGATCTTCCATCTGCTCTATATAGACAAATCGTGCCAACAATAGTGCTAAAGAAAGATCTTCTCTTGGTTTTATCTGTAAATGAATCGCTGCTTTTTTTGCTATAGAAGTTTTCACAGGATCGATGACAATCAAAATCTTATCTTTTATAAGTTCTAAAAAGTGTGCATTTGTCACAGAACTATTTCGTCCCCAGATGACAACCACACGGCTTTTTGCGATCTGCTCATAAGGCAAGCTCAAACTCTCACCACGACCAGCAACCACACCAGCCTCCCCTGCTCCATCACAAAGAGACCCTTTTGTAAAAGTTGCATCTAACTGTCTGAAAAAGTGTATCGGTGCATCTTGCAATCTTCCAAAGTTTCCCTGCCCTTTAAAATAGAGTGTTTTTGTACTTTTCTTTAAAGTGTCACTTAAAATATCTATGGCTTTTTGCATAGATATCTCTTCACCTTTATAACGAGGTTTTTGTATACGTTGTGTTTGTAGATATGTATTTAGATTTGGACAAAGATAGCCTTTTGTCACAGGATGGTTTTTATCCCCATAAAGTTTACCATCTTTCCAAATAACACTACAAGCATCATAACAGTCCAATGGACAAGTTGTCTTATTCATGTAAATCTCCCCAAAAGCCTATTATAGCATGATCTTATTGGTGCACTAATAATGACTTTTCTAATAAATATTTTCTTATTTAGTTAATTTTTATTAACTTTTACCGATATAAAGTAAAAGGAGCTAATGATGTATATCTCAAAGAAGTATTTTCTCTATTCGTGTCTTTTATGTGGCTGTTTTCTTTTCCCAGTTAAATCTCTTGCTTTTGATTATAAACAATATAACAAAGATCACCATCAATTACGTTCTACTGATTCTTCTGGTTCACTTACCCCTGTAACTCATGCAAAAGAAGATAAACAATCAGCGATTAAAGAGATCACCAAAAGCTTACTTGAAGCACTAAACAGTGACCTAGTACCTGCAAAAATGTTTAATGCGAACAATGAACTATCGCTTTATTTTAAGCCAGCAAAGATATCTAAAATAGGTTTTAAA
>JALULO010000259.1 GCA_027056215.1 Campylobacterales bacterium
GCACTGGTTGGGGATTATCAAATGATGTTTGATCGTATTGGACAAAAAAGAGTTGGTGCAGATGTCAAAGAGATAGAGTCTGTAAAATCTCCTTTTGTCCGATTAAAACGTAAAAAAGAAGAGCAACGAGTGATTGTTAAAAAAGATGGCACAAAAGTTGCTGTAAAGCCAGCATATATGTTACAAGCTATTGTAAATGATCATGTGAGAATAAGTGGCAAATGGTATAAGCTACATGATAAAGTAAATGAGTATACGTTAAATAGTATCGAAGCAAATGCAGTTGTATTAAAAAATGATCAAATAAAGAAAAGATTAATGTTGAGGGAAAAAAATGAAAAAATTACTATCGACTAGCATGAAGTCAGTGCTTTTTGGAAATGTGCTATTTATGCTATTGTTCGTGGCATCTACGATAGAAGCAAAAAGTTGTAATCAGCGATCATTTAATATTAAAGTTTCGCAAGAAGTTGCTACATCTGAAATCTTAAATCAATTAAGTAATGAGTGTGGATTTAGTGTGATTACAAAAGATAGTGTGGCTAAAGAGAAACTTTCTGAAAAATTATATGGTATCAATATCAAAAATATGAGTTTAGGTGAAATTTTTGATGTTTTAGTTGGAGCTAAAGGATTGGATTATAATTATGAACGTAATATTCTGCGTATCAGTGGATTAAAAACCAGAACGTTTAAGATTGATTATGTAAATACAGAACGTAGTGGTACAAGCAACACGGATATATCTCTTACTGGTGATACTGGATCAGGTGCTGGTGCAGGGAAAAGTGATGATGATGGTTCGAAAGGAGGAAGTCTTTCTACTGGTGCATCTATCACGTCTAGTGACAAGTTTAGTTTTTGGGCAACTATGGAAAAAGAATTAAATGATATTTTAAATTCGCCTTCGGATAATTTTAAAGCACCTGCCCCTATTATCAATAGAGAAGCTGGTTTAGTGACTGTAAGTGGTACAACAAAGCAGATCAATCGTATAGCTGGATATATTCATTCTATGATGAATAGACTGCATAGGCAAGTATTGATTGATGTTAAAATATTATCAGTATCATTGGACAATTCTAGACAAACAGGTGTGAATTGGGGTGAATTGTATAAATTGCAAAATATGCAAATGGCATATGAGATGTTAAATACCAATAATCTTAGTAAGTTAGCTAACGACAAAATTGGAGAATTTGGTGATGCAAATCCTACTGCACATGCAAAATTTTTGAGACTTAGTGGAAATACTGGCATTACAGATGTTATTAAATTTTTGAAAACACAAGGAGATGTTACTTCTATCTCGAATCCAAAAGTCGTAACACTTAATAATCAACCAGCAGTTTTTAGTTCAGGAGATCAACTCTATTATAAACTTTCTTCAAGTTCTAGACAAACGGGATCTGCCGCAGCGACAGAAACATACAATAATGAGATTGTCAAATCGGTTTTTGCAGGAATCTTATTGGATATCACGCCAGAAATCACAGATGACGGTGAAGTGATTTTAAAAATCAATCCTTCTATCAGTTCTGTAAAGTCTAGAGTTAAAACAGATGAGTCAGGTGTTAGAAGATTACCACCTGATTTGATGAAAAAACAGATTTCATCAGTTGTAAAATTAAAAGATGGTGAAAAAGTAATCTTAGGTGGATTAATTAGTAGTAAAAAAGGTGTAGAAACAAGTAAAGTGCCTATTTTAGGGAATATTCCATTACTTGGATATGCGTTTCAACAAAAGAAAGTGAGTGAAATACGAGAAGAACTTGTTGTGATTATTACACCACATATTATCAAAGACAGACGAACAAAAGGTGCAGTATCTTTAAAAGAGTTAGGATATGACAAAATCAGGTATTAGTGAAGGTGATGATGATCACCTTCAAGTAAAAAAATCAGGAGAATATTATGCGTATAAATCAAGTTATCAACCACAGACACCAAAGTATTTTTGAAGATAAAGTGTTTGTCAAACAATTTTCACTGTTGTTGATATTGATCATGGCTACTTCATCTTTTCTGATATACCATAGTATACATACGGTGAATCATATTTCCGAGTATGATATAAAAGAACCTTCTTTATCACATACTGTTACATTAAATAGTATAGAAAGAGAAGTCAATGGAAATGTGATCAATCTTGAAATTGTCGAGGATGATTTCAGTGATTTGGCGCAGTTAGAATTGGCACAATCGAAAAAAGAGCCACTACAACCAGTGCTATCACATACTATGACACGTAACACTCAGACTAAAGCTGTAAGTACTACCAAAAGTGCGATCCATATTTCGTCGGTAGAAGTTGGTGCAAAAAAACATCAAATAAGTATCAAAACATTACGAAAAAAGTTTCAAAAAACAAATAATATCAAATATGCAATGCAATTGGCAAAACGTTTTTATGAAGTAAAAAAATATAACAGTGCTTTAAAATGGGCATTAATATCAAATGAGATAAATGCCCAAAAACCTCAAAGTTGGATCTTATTTGCAAAGAGCAAAGTGATGCTTGGAAAGAAAAAGGATGCGATCAATGCCTTAAGTGCATATCTTAAGATGTATAGTTCTACGCAAATCTCTAAGTATTTACAAAAACTTAGAACACAAGCATAATGGAGTTTTTATGAGAGAAAGAAAAGCACTTAGTGTTGTTGATTTCTTATTTGAAAATAAAATCATATCTCAAGATATTGTAGATTCGATTGAGGAAGAAGTTGCTGAAAGTGGAGATGATGTAGGTTCTATTTTGATTCGACGAGGGCTTGTTACACCTGACACACTGAATATTCTTTTGACTGAAGCTTTTAAAAATGGATTGATTCTTTTACATGAGATATATGAATATTTTTCTATTGATTTAGATAAATTTTTAGCGGTATTTGCACCAAGTACTAAAACAGAATTTGTAGATCTTTATTCTCAAGAAGTAAATTATGCATTAGGTGCAAAATCTGGATATTCTAAACTAAATAAATTAGGTATTTTACCATATAAAGAAGATGATATAAATATCTATGTTGCCGTTAAAGATCCTTTTGATATGGCTTTACAGGAACAATTACATCGTATCTTTAGAAATAAGTTGATTAAAATTTCAATTGCAAATCCTGAACAGATTGATAAACATTTACACAATATAGAGATTAGTGAAAGTGTGAAAGATCTGATTGCCGAAATCAGACAAGAATTTGTATCCAAAGCTCCGACTGATGTAGAAGAGAGTTCGGGTATTTTAAAATTGATCGAATTGATTTTAAAAACAGCTATCATAAGTGGAGGGAGCGATATTCATATCGAACCTACTGAAACAAGCTGTATTGTACGATCGAGAATAGATGGTATGCTTAAAGAGATATTTGTTTTTGATAGAGACATCTATCCTCCGCTTAGTTCTCGTATTAAATTATTGGCAAATTTGGATATTGCAGAGAAAAGAAAGCCACAAGATGGGCGTTTTTCATCAATTGTAATGGAAAAACATTATGATTTCAGGATTTCAACTTTACCTATTATGACTGGGGAATCGATCGTTATGCGTATTTTGGATAAGTCTAAAGTTATGATTAAACTAGAAGAGTTAGGTATGCATCCGGGTAATTATAAAAAGTTTCGAGAAGCGATGAATGCACCGTATGGAATTATTTTTGTAACAGGACCTACAGGTAGCGGTAAGACAACTACTTTATATGCCGGTATGAATGCAATCAAAGATGTGAAGAAAAAGATGATTACTGTAGAAGATCCTGTAGAATATCAGATGAATTTGATTCAACAGGTGCAAGTAAATACCAAAGCAAATTTAACGTTTGCAACCGCACTTCGTTCTATTTTGAGACAAGATCCTGATATCATTATGATAGGTGAGGTAAGGGATAAAGAAACACTCAAAATTGCGGTAGAAGCTTCCTTAACAGGTCACTTGGTTTTCTCAACACTCCATACTAACGATGCTGTGAGTGCTGTAACCAGAATAGTGGATATGGGAATAGAAGCATATCTTATCAGTGGTGCATTGGTTGCGATTCAGGCACAGCGTTTGATTAGAAAAGTATGTCCTCATTGTAAAATTAAGACAGAATTACCATCTGAGGTAATGGCTGAAATCAAACCTTTTATTCCTGAATATCATCATTTTTATAAAGCAAAAGGGTGTGATAAATGTAATAATACAGGATATGCAGGGCGTGAGATGATTTCTGAAGTGCTTATGATTGATGATACAATTCAAAGTATGATTGCGCGAGGAAGTTCAAAAGAAAAAATAGCAAAGTATGCTGATGAAAATGGATTTATTTCCATGTTTAAAGATGCACTTATTAGAGCAGCAAATGGTAAAACTACCATAGAAGAAGTATATAGGGTGGCAAAATCGTGAATTATTATGAAGTAAATTATATCCAAAAGGGTAAAAGAGGTTCTGAAATCATCAAAGCAGTGACAAGAAGAGATGCAATCTCTATGATGAAAGTCAGAATACCACAGGGTACAGTTCTTAAAGCAAATGAGATTTCTGCGCCGCTTGAACTTCGTATCGCGGATATGAAGGAGAGTATTTTTGGTGCTATGTCTAAAAAAAAGATTAAAGTAGAATCATTGATAGCAGCGTTCAGACAGTTGGCGGTTATGACAAATGCTGGTATATCTATTCATGACAGTATCAGAGAAGTTACAAAATCAACCGTTGATAAAGATTTAAAAGCAATCTTTGAACAGATTGATGATGATTTAAATGCCGGTAAAAGTTTAACTGAATCGATGATGCCGTATAAGTATCAAGTAGGTGATGTTACGATTGCGATGATAGAACTGGGTGAAAATACTGGTAATATGTCTGAATCACTTACCAAACTCTCTGAAGTAATTGAAGAGATGATGGAAAATAGTAAAAAACTAAAATCTGCTATGCGTTATCCTACAACAGTTATCATCGCTATTGCTGTGGCATTTTCTATTTTGATGGTGTATGTTGTCCCTAAATTTAAAGAGATATTTGAAAAACTTGGTGCAGATTTGCCGATGCCGACAAAAGTTTTACTCTTTTTATCACATTCTTTAAATAGCTATGGGCTTTATATTTTGATGACTATTATTGGTATCGTTGTTTATCATAAATATCTTTATAAAACCAATGATGGGTATAAACGTAAAGTTGATAAATATATTTTGAAAGTTTATTTGATTGGTAATGTCATCTTTTTTGCCTCTATGAGTAGATTTATGCTTATCTTTACAGAACTTGTTAGAGCAGGTATCCCTATCGCTGAAGCACTTGATACTGCGGTATTGACGATTGATAATGAAGAGTTAAAAGATAAATTAGCATCTGTTAGGGTAGCTGTGGAAAGAGGTGCAAATCTTACAGAGGCATTTGCCGATACTGAACTTTTTGAGGGGATGTTGATTCAGATGATTAAAGCTGGTGAAGCTGGTGGTGCATTGGATAAGATGCTTGAGAAAGTGAGTGATTATTATGCAAATAGATTTAATGATATCATTGATAATCTCTCTTCTTATATTGAGCCTATTCTTATCGGTGTGATTGCAGGTATGGTTCTTATGCTCGCACTTGGAATTTTCTTGCCGATGTGGGATATGGCATCGGCAGTGAAAAATTAGATATAGTTGAGCCAATTGGCTATGGTTTTTTGTTCAGCTTTTACGGTGCTATCTTCACCGTGACCTGGATGAATAAGCATATCTTTTTGGTATGTGAGAAACTTTTTAATACTTTTTTTCATATCTTGTGGGTTTGAGTAGGGGAAATCTACTCGCCCTATAGAATTTTTAAATACAAAATCTCCACTAAACATATGATCTTCAATCTCAATGACACTACATCCTGGAGTGTGACCGGGAAAATGTCTGTATATGATTTCAAATTCTCCCAATGTAAACTCGCTATCTCCATTGATTTCAACATCTGCTACACTTGGAGGTGTGCCTTGTCCAAATGGATCGTCTTTTAACATAAATGCATCCTCTTTGGGAATATAGATGGGGATATGAAACTTTTCTTTTAAGGCATGATTGCTCCATACATGATCAAAATGCCCATGGGTATTTAATATAGCGATAGGATTAGTTACATTTTGTACAACCCAATCTGTCGCATCTATACCCGGATCTATGATAATATCTTGTGCGTTTTTGGTAACAATATAACAGTTCGTTTGATAAGCGCCCATAGGTTTTTTTTGAATTTTTATCATGTTTGTTCCTCGTTGAAATTTTTTTGTACTATTGTAGCAAAAATGTTTACTTTAAGCTTAAAAAAAAGTATAACTTTTTTAAATAGTTTAATTTACAGATAACTTAAGTCATTTTGGTAAATATAAAAGTGTAAATTAAGTTTAACATTAATATAATTTTACCAAACTTAAGTTTTATGAAATGAGGTTTTATGTCAGGTAAATTCAAACGTATCAAAGAGTATTTGATTCAGTTTTTAAAAGAAGAAACTTTTAAAACGGGCTTAAATGGTGGTGTCATGGGCTTGAGTGGTGGTATTGATTCTGCGGTGGTTGCAGTTTTGGCAAAAGAGGCATTTGGTAATCGCCTTTTATGTGTTTTGATGCCTTCCCACTATTCGAGTGAGAGTAGTATTTCTGACGCAAAAGCACTTTGTGAAAAGTTTGATTTACGTTATGAAATACAACCTATAGCAGATTTGATTCAAAGTTATGATGCACTTGAAGATGCAGATGCCATGCGTGTTGGAAATTTTTCAGCCCGAATGCGTATGTCGATTCTCTTTGATATATCTGCAAGAGAACGTGCTTTGGTATTAGGTACGAGTAATAAGAGTGAATTGTTATTGGGATATGGTACGATATTTGGTGATTTAGCGAGTGCTATTAATCCGATAGGAGACCTTTATAAAAGTGAGATTTTTGCGTTTGCCAGATATTTAGGTGTAATAGAAGAGATCATCGATAAACCGCCTTCAGCAGATTTGTGGGAAGGTCAGAGTGATGAAGAAGAGTTGGGTTATACCTATGTCGCATTGGATAGTGCATTGCGAGAGTTTGTTGAAAATAGACTTAGCAGAGAAGAGCTTATTGAAAAAGGGTATGAAATAGAGATGGTTGATATGATTATGCAAAAGATTTACCAAAATCAGTTTAAACGTAAACCACCGATTATTGCAAAATTAACTTCACGTACCATAGGTCATGATTTTTTATACCCAAGAGATATTAAACTATAAGGAGAGTTGTTATGAAAGAGATTCCGTTTTATATACCTTCCATCGATCAAAATGAAAAAAATCTGATCCAGGAAGTGTTGTCGCTAAAAGGTGCTTCAAAAATTGAAGAGTTAGAAGATTTGATGTGTGAATATATAGGCTGTAAATATGCAGTTTCGACATCAAGCTGGAGTGGTGCGATGCATCTTAGTATGTTTGCACTTGAACTTAAACGAGGAGATAAGATATTGTGTTCAGTCAATGCTTATCCTCCTGTTGCAGAGGCGGTTAGACATTTTGATGCAGAGCCTATTTTTGTAGATATACAGAGTGATACATTTAATATGGATCCGACAAAGTTACGTGAAGCATTGCAAAAGCATTTCCATAAAAAACTCAAAGCAGTTATTGTTTCCCATATTGGAGGACAAAGTTGTGATATGGATGAGATATATAAGATTGCAGACGAGTATGGGATCGCAGTACTTGAAGATGCTTCAACAGCACTTGGTGCCGCATATAAAGGTAAAAGAGTCGGTACAACTGGATCTATCATTACAACATTTGGATTTAGTGCAAAAATGCAAAATAGTATTGCTAACGCGGGTATCATCGCTACGGATGATGAAGCGATATATGAACGTGCGAAGTTGATACGCCATCATGCTATAGAGTCTAAACAATGGGATAAACATGGTGGAATCGGTTATGTTTATGATGTTGTGGATATTGGTATAGGGTATGAATGTAGTGAATTGGATGCTGCTTTTTGTATCAGTCAGTTACAAAAAGCTGATGAGCAGATAGAAAAACGAAAATCTATCGCTGCCATGTATGATAAAGAATTAGCAGGTGTTGATCATATTACTATTCCAAAGAACAGTGGTGAACATACGTATAACTTGTATATCATAAAAGTAGATAAAAACAGAGATGATTTTGCAAGAGCTTTAAAAGAAAAAGGTATTTATACCGGGTTGCATTTTGTACCATTACATCTTTTAACCTATTATAAACAAAAGTATTCACTGCGGGTCAATGACTTTTCTGTTGCTTTGACAAATTATCAACAGATATTGTCTTTACCTTGTTATTCAGGATTGAGTGAAGAATCTGTTCGTTATATATGTCAACAAATCAAAGAGATATCGGCTAAACGAGGGTGAAAAATCATCTCTATTTTTGGGTAGAGCGTTATCTCTTTACACCCAATATCTTTCAGAAGGTACTCTCCTTCCTTCTGTTACCTTTTTCATTGGTTTATTGTCTTGTTGTGAAACTTAAAAGGACGTTTGCAGTTGCGAAAAATCAAGGTATACCAGTTATTAGCATTGGTAATCTGATTGTTGGAGGAAGTGGAAAAACACCTTTTTCCATAGCATTAGCGAGAGAGTTTAAAGATATTGCTATAGTTCTTAGAGGATATGGACGTGCATCTAAAGGATTGATTGTAGTTAGTCAATATGGTGTAATCATGTCTGATGTACACAGATCAGGTGATGAGGCGATGCTACTTGCAACATCTTTACCTCAGGCGAGTATAATCGTTAGTGAAAATCGCCAAAAGGGTATCCAAAAAGCAAAACAGTTAGGTGCAAAGGTTGTTATTTTGGATGATGGTTACAGTAAAGCAGGAATTGAAAAGTTTGATATCTTATTAAAGCCTTCTGTAGTTTTTCAAAATGAATTTTGTTTACCTTCTGGACCTTTTCGTGAAGGTGCATCAAATTATAAAAAGGTTGATCTAGTTGCAACAGAAAATGTTGACTTTACTAGAGATGTGACGATCATCAATCCAAGTGATCGTATGGTCTTGGTTACAGCGATCTCGAAGCCACAAAGACTGGAGAAATTTTTACCGCCTTTTATCGAGCGTGTCTATTTCCCAGATCATTATCAGTTTCAAGAGCGTGAATTGGCAAAGATTTTACGTCAACACAATGCTGACTCGATACTCACAACGCAAAAAGATGCTGTAAAGATGAAAGATTTTCGTATTGACTTATCTGTTTTGGAGCTTGATATCCATCTATCTTCGCGTATTTTAAGAGATGTAAACAAATATATAGCAAATTTTGGTAAAATCTCCTAAAAAATTTAGGCTTTAAAATGCAAAAGAAGATTAATACTGTTAAAACGCTTATTGATGCATTTCCATTTGTGAAAATGTTTCGTGATCAAATAGTTGTGATCAAGTACGGTGGTGCAGCACAAATAGATCCAAAACTTAAAGATAAGTTTGCTAAAGATATTGTGTTTTTATATCTTCTTGGTCTCAAACCCGTGATTGTACACGGTGGTGGAAAAAAAATCAATACAATTTTAGAACAACTTGATATAGAAACTTCATTTGTTGAGGGGCAACGTGTTACTAGTAAAGAAAATATGGAAGTTGTTGAGATGGTATTAAGCGGAAGTATCAATAAAGAGATCGCCTCTTTGCTTAATCACCATGGGGCAAAAGCGATTGGTATCAGTGGTAAAGATGCAAACTTTCTTAAAGCCCAGCCAAAAGATGAAGCACGATTTGGCTACACCGGTACGATTACAGATATCGATGCTAAAATAATACATGATCTTTTAAATGACAGATTTATTCCCGTGATTGCACCTATCGCAGCATCTCAAAAAGCAGGTGATCCAGGATTTAATATCAATGCAGATCTTGCTGCTAGTAAGATTGCAGTTGCTATCGGTGCAAAAAAAGTACTTTTTTTGACTGATACATTAGGGGTATTGGATGATGAAAAAAACTTACTTCCTACCTTGGCTAAGACTGAAGTAGATGCACTAAAATCTGATGGTACAATACAAGGTGGTATGATTCCAAAAGTAGATGCTTGTCTAGAAGCTATCAACGGTGGTGTAGAAAAAGCACATATCATTGATGGACGTATTGAACACTCTATTTTACTGGAATTATTTACTAGTGAAGGTATCGGTACCGTTATCAAAAAGGAAACAAAATGAATTTTATAGAAACCAGAGGAAATACAGAAGGCTTTGATGCACAAGTAGCGTTTTCACACGCTATTTTAAATCCGAGTGCTAGTTTTGGTGGGCTTTATGTACCCCAAGACTTGCCTGCAATTGATGCCAACTTTATAGCACAAAATAAAGATGTCTCTTACCGTGATCTAGCCTATAAAATCCTAAAGATGTTTGAGATTGATATCGAAGAAGAGGTTATCAATGAGGCACTAAGTTTATATACAAAGTTTGATAATCCACTTGAAACAACACCTGTTGTGAAGATAGAAAAAGATCTTTTTGTCAATGAACTCTATCATGGACCAACAAGAGCTTTTAAAGATATGGCACTGCAACCATTTGGCTATATTCTTTCAAATCTTGCACAAAAAATTGATCAAAAATATCTTATCCTTGCTGCGACCAGTGGTGATACGGGACCGGCTACACTTGAATCATTTGCCAATAAATCAAATATTCAAGTAGCGTGTCTTTATCCTCAGGGCGGTACAAGTGATGTTCAGCGTTTACAGATGGTAACAGAAGATGCACCAAATCTAAAAGTAATTGGGATTGAAGGTAACTTTGATGATGCACAAAGTGCCTTGAAAAGTTTACTTGCCTCTTCAACATTTAAGGAGAAGTTACAAGAAAATCATATCTCTTTAAGTGCTGCAAATTCTGTTAATTTTGGACGTATTATTTTTCAGATTATTTATCATGTCAAATCGTATCTTTCTTTGTTATCGCAAGGTGAGATTCAAATGGGTGAAAAGATTTATATTACCGTTCCAAGTGGCAACTTTGGCAATGCGCTAGGGGCATATTATGCAAAGAAGATGGGGATGCCGATCGAAAAAATCCTTATCACATCCAATGCGAACAATGTCTTGGCTGATTTGATTAACAAAGGTGAATATGATATCCGAAATAGAAAGTTGATTTTGACAAATTCACCTGCGATGGATATCCTAAAATCATCCAACGTAGAACGTGTTTTATTTGATAAATTTGGAGCAAATAGAACCAAAGAGATGATGGATGATTTACAAGAGAAAAACTTCTATCGCTTAAGCAGTGATGAGTTAGTCTCTTTGTCAGAAGATTTTGCAGCTATTGATAGTGATGATGCTTATGGACAAGGTATCATAAAACAGTATGCAGATAAAGGTTATGTGATGGATCCACATACCGCAACGTGTCTTAGTGCGTATGAACATCTAAAAACCAAAGATTTAAAGATGGTGATTTGTTCAACAGCAGAGTGGACTAAGTTTGCACCAACGATGTTGATGGCTATCGAAGAAAATCAAGACAAAAAGAGTGATCTTGAAGCTTTAACAGAGATATCTAAAACATTGGATATTCCTATTACACCAAGTGTTCAAGCTCTTTTTGACAAAAAAGTGATTCATGATAAAGTAGTTGATAAAGATGCTATTGAGTCAGAAATCTTAAATTTTATCCAAGTTTAAAAGTATTATATGCCATTATCAAATCTAAATGAGGAGCAGTATACTGCTGCAACTGCTTCTTATGGAAACAATCTTATCATCGCATCAGCAGGTACGGGAAAAACATCAACCATCGTTGCCAGAATCGGCTATTTACTTAGTAAAGGTGTAAAGCCTGAGGATCTTTTGCTTTTGACTTTTACCAACAAAGCATCTGCTGAAATGGTAGAGCGTGTTGGACGTTATTTTGATGCAAGGGTTGCTAAAAAGATTCAATCGGGTACATTTCATGCTATCAGTTATAAACTTTTAAAGAAAAGCGGTCGAAAAATCGTTCTTAAGCAGCCAAAAGAGTTAAAATTGGTACTTAAAAGTATCCATGAAAAAAGAAACTTCTCTTATTTTGATGTTAAAACACCACCTTATTCTGCTGGGCATTTGTATGATATGCATTCATTGTATCAAAATAAGGTATGTGATATTTCTTTTGGTCAATGGATGGCTGAACAAAATCCAGATCATGCACCTTATCAAGATATATATGAAGATATATATGATGAGTTTAAAGATTTGAAACATCGGTTTGGCTATGTTGATTTTAATGATTTATTGATTGATTTCAAGGAGTATTTACAAGAAAATAGCGTAAAGTTTCAGGAGATCTTAGTTGATGAGTATCAAGATACCAATCAACTTCAAGGTTCCTTAATCGATGGATTTGATAGAGAGTCACTTTTTTGTGTAGGTGATTATGATCAGAGTATTTATGGATTTAACGGAGCTGATATCAATATCATCGGTTCTTTTGCAGATCGTTTTGACGGGGCAAAAGTTTTTTCTTTAAATAAAAATTACCGCTCTAGTGGACAGATACTTTCCCTTGCAAATCGGGTAATAGAGAAAAATCCCCGTATCTATCCAAAAAAGCTTGAAGTAACACGTGAAGGAAATTTTCCTCCACCTAAATTGATGATTTTTGCAGAGTTATTTGACCAATATTCGGCTATCGCACAAAAGATAAAAACCAGTAAAACACCCCATGAAGATATCTCTGTGATATTTCGTAACAACGCTAGTGCCGATGGTATAGAAGCCCATTTACGAGAGCTTGGAATCGGATGTAAACGAAAGGGTGGAACTAGTTTCTTTGATACCAGAGAAGTCAAAGCGATGTTAGATATGTTTACGATTTTGATCAACCCAAGAGATTTGATGAGTTTTATCCATATCTTTGAGTATGCAAAAGGAGTAGGTGGTGTATTTGCAAAAGATCTTTTTGATGCACTTTATAAAGTAGGAGATGGCAATATCTTAGAGGGAATCATGAATCCTAAAGAGAAAAAAAACCCTTTTAAACGGGGTATTGTAAATCATCAGCTGGGGCTTTTTGATGAGATTATCGAAGAAGAGAGTGCAGCACGTTTTAAAAAAATAGGATTTGAAGATAAGTTCTTGAAAAACCCTATTTTAAAACATTCAAAAATAAATAAAGATCTAGCAACCTATCTTCATGCTTTTTATCTTTATGTCAATTCTACTATATTCTTAGAATCGCCTTCTCAAATCGTACGTAATATCACAAACTCAGAATTGTTTAGATTGATAGCAGAGCGTCTTGCCACAAAAAGGGCAACACTCAAAGATGGTACGATTGATGAAGAGGCTAAAAAAGAAGCTTTGATCAATATCAAACGAAAAGCGATGTTGCTTCAAGATTTGACAAAACCATATAAAGACAAATACCGTTTTATCAATGCTTTGACACTTGGTGGTGGTGAGTTAAGTGAAGGTGAGGGAGTAAATCTTTTGAGTATTCATGCGTCTAAAGGTTTGGAGTTTAAAGAAGTCTATATCGTTGATTTGATGGATGGACGTTTCCCAAATAGAAAGCTGATGAGTAAAAACGGTGGTAATATCGAAGAAGAGAGGCGACTGTTTTATGTAGCACTCACACGAGCTAAAGATATACTCTATCTCTCTTTTGCAAAATACGATAGGGTTAAAAAGATTGATTATATCCATTCTCCTTTTTTGGTGGAAGCTGGGATGATCAAAGAAGCAGTAGTTACAACATGATAAAAAAATATTACAAATTGAAATAAAATTTACCTAATCTGCTACATTGTGCTATTGTGTCTCTTATAAAAGGAGATCATATGAAAGCGTTTAAAGAGTTAGATCGTCATGAAAAACCCCGAGAAAAGTTATTGGAAAAAGGGGTTAAAAGTCTTAAAAATGAAGAGTTATTGGCTATCGTATTGGGATCGGGTATACCAGGAAAGGATATACGAAAACTTTCTCGCGAAGTGGCTTTGTTACTTGAGCGTGAATTTGATACGCTTAGTGTTGAAAAATTATGCACAATTCATGGGCTTGGTATCGCTAAGGCATCACAGATCCTTGCATCACTGGAATTTTCACAAAGATTACTTACGCCAAATCCAAGACGTATCATATCTGCTAAGATGGTTTATGAAGCACTTTATGATTTTACCTCAAAAAGACAGGAATATTTTTTAATGATGACACTTGATGGTGCTTCACATATTATCAAGATTAGAACGGTATTTATCGGAACACTAACGCAAAGTATCGTCCATCCCAGAGAAGTTTTTGCAGATGCTATTGCAGATAGGGCAGCGGGTATCATCGTTGCACATAACCATCCTTCCGGTGCGCTGAAACCCAGCCATGAAGATATAAGGGTTACAAAGCGGCTCAAAGAGGTCGGCACTCTTGTAGGTATTGATTTATTAGATCATGTGATTATCTCACACAAGGGCTATTATAGTTTTAGTGACGAGGGGCAATTATAAGAAAAACTTTCATACTCCAAATATAATATATGCTATCATGCAATAAAAAGGAAATTTTATGGTTAATGCTTTAGCAGGACACAAGGCACCAAAGGAGATGCTCGTGGATATCCCAGCGCTTCTTTTGGCATATCATACACTCTCGCCAAATCCAGATAATCCACGTGAGCGGGTCTCTTTTGGTACATCTGGACATAGGGGTAGTGCATTTGAGAAAAGTTTTAATGAAGCCCATATTTTAGCGATTACTCAGGCTGTATGTGATTATAGAAAAGAACACCAAATCAGTGGGATACTTTTTATGGGTAAAGATACCCATGCACTTTCAAAGCCAGCACAAGAGACTGCGATTTGTGTCTTAGCGGCAAATGGTGTGCAAACAGCTATCGCTATGAACGATGGATACACACCTACACCATTGATCTCTTTTAGTATATTACAGTATAACAAGATTCATGAAAGCACGCTAGGAGATGGTATTGTGATCACACCTTCTCATAATCCTCCTGAAGATGGTGGTTTTAAATATAATCCGCCAAATGGAGGACCAGCCGATACGAATGTTACTGATTGGATAGAAAAAAGAGCAAATTTTCTTTTACAAAACCATCTTGAAGATGTTAAAAAGATAACATTTAAAGATGCTATGAAAAGTACATTTATTGATGAGTATGATTTTATTATGCCTTATATTGAGAGTTTACCTTCTATCATCAATATGGATGCGATACGTAGTGCAAATCTCAAAATTGGCGTTGACCCAATGGGTGGTGCGAGTATAGAAGTTTATCAAAAGATAGAAGAGATGTATCATCTTGGTCTTGATATTGTAAATCCCAAGGTTGATCCTACTTTCTCTTTTATGCCACTAGATCACGATGGAAAGATCAGGATGGATTGCTCTTCACGTTATGCCATGGCTTCTTTAATTGGTTTGAAAGAAAAATATGATATTGCATTTGGAAATGATGCCGATTCAGACCGGCATGGGATAGTTGCTAAAAGTGAGGGATTGATGAATCCTAATCATTACTTAAGTACGGCAATCTGGTATCTGTTTATGCATCGAAAAGAGTGGGGTAGGGATTTAAAAGTTGGTAAAACACTGGTCTCAAGTGCCATGATTGATCGTGTATGTGAATCTTTAGATAAAGAGGTTTATGAAGTACCGGTTGGCTTTAAATGGTTTTCTCTAGGATTGTTTAATGGTGATCTTGGTTTTGGTGGAGAGGAGAGTGCAGGGGCTTCTTTTTTACGTAAAGATGGAGAAGTTTGGACAACAGATAAAGACGGTATCATCCTCAATCTTTTGGCGGCTGAGATATTGGCAATACGCAAAGAAGATCCAGCCGAGATTTATCGTATGCTTGAAGGGCGTTTTGGGACTTCTTATTATCAACGAGTAGATGCTTCAGCAACGCCAGAAGAAAAAGAAAAGATCAAAAGTCTTAGTGCCGAAGATATCCTAACATCAGAGCTTGCCGGAGAGAAAATAGAATCAGTTTTTACCAAAGCTCCCGGAAATAGAGCATCTATAGGTGGTGTCAAGATTGTAGCGACCAACGGATGGATCGCTATACGACCTTCGGGAACAGAAAATATCTATAAAATTTATGCTGAGAGCTTTATCTCTATTGAACATTTGGATCATTTGTTAAGTGATGCAGCAAAGATAATTGCGGAAGTAGTTGGATAACAGCGTAATGCCGTTATCCTTGTAAAAGTTTAAATATTATCTTTGTTTTTGTGCATCTTCTCTAGTCTGTGAGGTTGTTTTTTACCCTCGATGATAAAGCGAAGTGCATTTAGACGGATGAAACCTTCTGCATCTTTTTGGTTATAGACTTCATCTTCTTCAAAAGTTGAGTGTTCTTCAGAATACAAAGAATGCTCTGAACTTCTTCCCACTACGGTGACATTGCCTTTATATAGTTTTAGTTTTACGTCACCATTTACATTTTCTTGTGTTTTATCGATAGCAGCTTGGAGCATCTCACGTTCAGGTGACCACCAATAACCATTGTAGATCAGTTTTGCATAACGTGGCATAAGTTCATCTTTAAGGTGTGTCTCTTCACGATCAAGTGTGATAGATTCTATAGCACGATGTGCTTTTAACATGATTGTACCACCTGGTGTTTCATAGCAACCTCTGGCTTTCATACCCACATAACGGTTTTCAACGATGTCTATACGACCGATTCCGTGTTTATTGCCATACTGATTTAGTGTTTCAAGGATAGTTGCAGGACTCATCACTTTGGCATTGATTGCATAAGGGTCTCCATTTTTATAACTGATGGTGATATATTCAGCTTCATCGGGTGCATTTTCTGGAGAAGTTGTCCATAGCCACATATCTTCTTCTGGTTCTGCGGCTGGATCTTCAAGGATTTGACCCTCGTATGAGATATGTAAAAGATTGGCATCCATAGAGTATGGTGAAGACTTTCCTTTTTTCTCGATCTGTATGCTATGTTCTGCTGCATAGGAGAGCAGTTTTTCACGAGAATTTAGATCCCATTCTCTCCATGGTGCGATTACAGCAATATCTGGATCGAGTCCAAGATAGCCTAGTTCAAAACGTACTTGATCATTTCCTTTTCCCGTAGCACCATGGCTGACCGCATCTGCACCACTTTTATGGGCGATTTCAATCTGTTTTTTTGCAATCAACGGTCTTGCGATGGATGTTCCCAAAAGATACTCACCTTCATAAATAGCATTTGCACGAAACATAGGAAATACAAAATCTTTAACAAACTCTTCACGTAAATCCAATATAAAGATATTTTCCGGTTTGATGCCAAGCGCAAGTGCTTTTTGTCGTGCAGGTTCAACTTCTTCTCCCTGCCCTAAATCCGCTGTGAATGTTACAACTTCACAATTGTACTCATCTTGAAGCCATTTTAAGATGATGCTGGTATCAAGCCCACCACTATATGCGAGAACTGCTTTTTTGATGTTTTTTTTCATAAACAAATATCCTTTTATGTTAGGACTTTATGAAGTAAAGCATAAAGTCTTTTTTTTATGATAAATTATACATATTTTCACTAAAATGAACGCAAAAAAATCTCAAAGGTTATTTTTGCGAGTCGATAAATTTATAAACAGTGTAAATATTACCAAAAGAAGAGCTATCGCAGAGGATATGTGCAAGTCAAAAGTAGTTTCCATCAATGGTGTGGTTGCTAAACCTGCCAAAAATGTCAAAGTAGGGGATATCATAGAAATCGCGTATTTGACAAAAACGGTAAAATATGAAGTTTTACAAATTCCCGTAACCAAATCGATTCCCAAAAGTAAAAAAGATGAATATGTGAAGGAAGTATGATGTTTCAAGAAGCAAAAGAAAAATTTGAAGCTATTTTTAGCGGTACAATGGACACGGATGAAGCAAAAAGATATCTAGTAGAACTTTATGAAAGAGGGGAAAGTCCTGAGGAGATTGCCGCAGCAGTTGAGGTTATGCGAGCGCACTCCATCAAACTAGAGATACAAGAAGAATTGCGGGAAAAGCTGATTGATGTTGTGGGGACAGGAGGCGACAAAAGTGGAAGTTTCAACATCTCTTCAACTGTTGCCTTGCTACTTGCATCGGCTGGATGTTATGTCGCGAAACACGGTAATCGTGCTATCACGAGTAACTCTGGTTCAGCTGATATGTTGGAAAAGTTAGGAATCAATCTACACCTTGATCCTCAAAAGCAGGTAAAACTTTTGGAAGAGACCGGTTTTACGTTTATGTTTGCGATCAACCATCATCCTGCCATGAAGTATGTTATGCCGATACGAAAAAGCCTTGATCATCGTACTATTTTTAATATTTTAGGACCATTGACCAATCCTGCCGGTGCACAAAAATATCTTATCGGAGTTTTTAGTGAAACATTTTTAAATAGAATTATCACGGCACTGACACTACTAGATACCAAAAGTGCTGTAGCTGTGAGTAGTAAAGATGGAATGGATGAGATTAGCATCTGTGATATTACTTATGCAACGATGTTAAAAGATGCAAGAACAAGTGATTTTATCATAGATCCCCAAGCGTATGGATTTAAACTTGCACCTTCATCGGCTATATTGGGTGGTGATGCAATCCAAAATGCACAGATCACGATGGATATCTTTGATGGCACGCAAAAAGGTGCAAAAAGAGATATCGTTTTACTTAATGCGGCTATGGCTTTTGTTGTTGAGGGTAGGGCAAGAGATATGCAAGATGGGATAGAGATGGCAATAGAGGCGATAGATTCGGGTCTTGCAAAAAAACATGTAAAAACTATTGTAAAAACTTCCAATTCTTTGTAAATTATGATAAAATCCATTCATGAAATAAATGAAGTAGTTTATAAAATTAAGCAAATGTTACCTGATGGAGGTATTGTACTTCTCAAAGGGACACTTGCAAGTGGAAAAACAACACTTGTACAAGCTTTTGCCAAAGAACTTGGTATCAAAGAAGATGCAACTTCTCCCACATTTTCCATCATGAATGTATATGACGATAAAATCTTTCATTATGATATTTACAATGAAGGTACTGGTAAATTTATCGAAAGTGGTTTATTAGAAAATCTAGAAAAAGAGGGGTTTCATTTTGTAGAATGGGCAGATGATAGATTTGCAGAGATTTTAGAGATGTACGGTTTTGATTTTATAACCGTTTGGATCACTCCTTTGGGAGAAAAAAGAGAGTATAGGATAAGTGCATGAGTCATACTTTACGAGCAGAACATCTTTCTAAAACGATTAAGAAAACACCTATTATCAAAGATTTTTCTTTGGAAGTTAAAAGTGGTGAAGTTGTGGGGCTATTGGGTCCCAATGGTGCGGGTAAGACCACAACATTTTACATGATATGTGGATTGATTGCTCCTACTTCCGGAACTGTTTATCTCAATGACAAAGATGTTACGTCCTCTCCTCTTCATGTGCGTGCCAAAATGGGAGTAGGCTATCTTCCGCAAGAATCAAGTATCTTTAAAGAGTTGTGCGTTGAAGACAATCTCATGCTTGCTGCTGAAATTGCGTTGAGGGATAAAGAGGAACAACGTAGACGTGTTGAAAAACTTTTGGAGATTTTTAACATCGGACATATTCGAAAACGTTTGGGTATCTCTTTGAGCGGTGGTGAAAGAAGACGTTGTGAGATTGCAAGATCGTTGGCGATTGAGCCAAATTTTTTACTTTTGGATGAGCCTTTTGCTGGTGTTGATCCTTTGGCTGTCAATGATATCCAGAGTATAGTTTCCGATTTAAGAGCACTGGGAATTGGTATATTAATCACAGATCATAATGTCCGTGAAACACTTTCTATCTGTGAGCGTGCGTATGTTATCAAAAGTGGTGAACTTCTTGCACAGGGCAAAGCTTCAGAGATTGCAGATCATCAACTGGTCCGTAAATATTATCTTGGGGAGGATTTTAGGATATGAAACTTCGTCACAATGCCGTTACTAAACACAAACTGTCACAAACTTTAAGAAACTGGCTTCCTATTTTACAGGCGGATATCTCTTCTTTAAAAGAGACACTTGATGAAGCCTCTAAAGATAATCCATTTATTGAAATCAAATCAGGTAATGAAGTCTCATCAAGAACGCATAATCCTAAAGAACGCCATCAATATCAGAAAAATGCTGTTACAGATGAGATTGAAGCGATGAATTCATCCAAAAAATCGCTTTATGATATCTTATTTGAGCAGATAACACCTCCTTTTTTCTTAACCAAAAAATCAAAAAAAATCGCTTATGCCATCATCGACAATCTTAATGAAAATGGATATTTTGATGTCGAAATGGATAAATTTGCAAAAGATATCGGTGAAAATGTGGATGATATCGAACAAGTACGTAAAAAATTTGCCTACCTTGAACCCCATGGTATAGGTGCGGTAGATTTACTAGAATCGTTTTTATTTCAACTTGATCATTATGAGCTTGAAGATGATATCTATCATTGTACAAAACGTATTATCAAAGATTTTGAAAATATTGAGTGTTATCAAAAAGAGACATTTTTTAATGATGCCATCCGTGTTATCAAAAAGTTTCATAATCCTCCTGCTATCGCTTATCAGATGGAACAGGTACAAATCATACCTGACATTTTTATTGAAACCAAAAATGGTAAACTAGAAGTTAGCCTAAATGATACATACTATCCTGCTATAGAAGTAGAGCTTGGGGGTATAGAGGATAAATTCGATTTTGTTAAAGATAAGATCAAAGATGCGAGATTACTTGTAGATGCGTTGGATATGCGCAAAGCAACACTGACAAAGATTGCTTTGATGATTGTAGAGTATCAGTATGATTTTTTTATAGGGGGTTCAGTAAAGCCTATGAAATTGGATGATCTTGCGATAGATTTAGAACGCCATCACTCCACTATATCACGTGCAATTGCCAATAAATATCTTTCATGCGAAAGAGGTATTTTCCCTATAAAAAGTTTTTTTGCTATTGGTATGGGTGAAGATGGCGAAACATCCAATAGAGAAATCAAAGAATTTATCAAAGAAGTGATTAAAAAAGAAGATCATAAAAAACCACTGAGTGATAATAAAATAGTAGCTGAAGTTGAAAAAAAATTCAATATCAAAATCGGA